>NZ_JAPEIB010000013.1:0-110037 GCF_028823735.1 Algoriphagus sp. NF | reverse complement strand
AGTTGACTGAAGAAGAGAGAAAGAGCTTAAACTGCTGATTTTAGGTAAAGGCGGGCCTATAAGACTTACTAGTTTCTTCTTGACTATTCTCGGTCTCGAGGACAAGAATTCTAAACAATTCAGGCCAAGAATCTACCCATTCCTGGAAAGCTATGGATTCTTCTAAATTCCTTTCAGGCGTCATTTCCAATTTGGAGAAATCAAAATTTTTGGAAGCAATACCTGCTCCTGAAGCTTCTGCGTCCAAGGCATTGCAGGCTTGTTCGTATTGACCTGCTACTGGGACCATCAAGACAGGTTTTCCAAGATACATGGCCTCGCAGACAGACTCAAATCCGGCTGTACAAATCAACCCTTTACATGCAGCCATATCTTCAAGAAATGCCCGGTCATTGACTCGGTGAAAGCTCAAGTTGGGTAAAGCTTGTTCTATTTCAGCAGCATCTTTTTTGTCCCAATAGGCCTTGACAGTCAGTTGAGGATGTTTTGTTGCATAATTTTTGACCTCTTCGCCATACCCGGGATTGACCATGTATGCGAGAAAAAAATCTTCATTTTTAACCTCTAAGTTTTTCATTTCCTTTCTAAGAAGAGGAGGAAAAACTCTTATTTTATTTTGCTGGATTTTTGGCAAAAATGACAAAGCCAAAATCTCCTTTGCGCCCCAGGCAGTGATTTGGGTATTGAGTCTGAAAAGGAATCGCTCCAAGTGTCTTCCCGGTGCAAAAATAAAATCAGGATGTCCCGAGAGGTATTGATGACCGATCACCCAATAGGCTGCTTTGGGTCTGAAAAGCATGGAGTAAAGCCCTCCCAAGAGGTCATAAAAATTCAGAATTACATCTGGGTTTAGACTTTTTACCTGATTGTCGATTTGCAGGAGACTTTTCCAGAAAATGGGAGCTTTTTTTAGGTTTTTGCGGATTGTTTTTCCCAAAAGGATTCTTTTCTCTGCTCCATCTGCTTCAAAATTTGGACTGTCTAAAGCAAGAATAGGAGATTGAATTTCTCTTGAAAAAAAATCCGGAATACTTCTTCGATGACTTTTCCCAACCAAAACACCTGCGAGTTCATGACCTTGACTGCGCAATAGATTTGAAAACGCAATGGCTTGTGTCATGTGACCGCGGCCTTCGCCTTGTACGATAAAAAGGAACTTCATACTTATCGAAATGCTGGTGGATTCAGATCGTCTTTTGGGCTATCGAATGATACCTTTCGAAGTGGAATGATGGTACTTCCATCTTCCTCTTCATTTCCGGAAAAGAAACTGCCGATCTCTTGATCTCTGATTTCCTTGAAATTGATTTCGGAATAGTAGATCAATTGCCAGTTGCCTTCATGATCTTCTGCCAAAGCCGACATTGTCTCCACCCAATCACCTGAGTTGAGATAATGAACACCATCGATCCATCGATTTTCTGCCTTGTGGATATGCCCACAGATGATCCCGTCACAGCCTTTGGCTTTTGCCATTTTAGCGAGTTCGGTTTCATATTGATCCACATAGGATACCGCAGATTTCACTTTGCCTTTGATATACTGAGACAATGAAAAGTAAGGCAAGCCTCTTTTGAATCGGTAGTGATTGACGACTCGATTGAGCCAAAGGAGGAATGTATAGCCCATATCTCCCAAATAGGCTATCCAGCGAAGATTGGTTGTAATGCTATCGAAAACATCCCCATGGGTGATGAAGTATTTTTTTTCTTGAGATTCATAGATCATATCCGTCTGAATCGAAAGGTTGCCTATTTGAAGAGGAAGAATTTGATCCAGAAAATCATCATGGTTTCCTCTCAAGTAAAAAACTTGCGTATTATGATTTTCGATCATTTTGAGGATGCGGTTGAAAAAACGGGTGTGTTTTCGCTTCCAAGCCCCCGATTTTTTGAGTTGCCACCCATCAATTATGTCACCATTCAAAATAAGATTATCGCAGTGGTACTGTTTGAGAAATCGCGCTATTTCTTTTGCCTTAGAGCCTTTGGTACCTAAGTGAACGTCAGATACAATGATCGTTTTGAAGTGAGTTTTCACGCTATTGGTTTTGGTTGAAAGGTAGCGTGGTATTGTAAATCTGTAATAATTAGTCTGTTAAGTATTTGCTATTTTTTCCAAATTATCTTTGGTGAAAGTGAAGGTTGTGTTAAGCAGATGTGAAAAATAAGATGGGTCGTGCTTTTCTTTCTTTTTTGAAATGAAATAAATACCTTTTCAGTCTTTTATTCTAGATACTATGAAAATCACTTTTGTATTAGAGTGGGAAAACGCCATTCTTTCTGAACTAGAACGGACAAGTCAATTGCTAACTCAGATTCATTTACAGTCTAATATTCAACAGCAAGCTCAATTTGAGTTGCTTATTCTTCACAATTCAGAGCAAGTTTCCGAAGAGTTTATATCTGATTTCTTAAGAAATGTTCTTAATGAAAAAAATCTTCCCGAAATGGAAGAGACCAGGGTATTGGATGTGAAAGATGCTCACTATTTTCAATTAAAAAATGAGGGAGTAAGACATGCAAAGGGAGAGACGGTAATTATTTTAGATAGTGATATCATTCCACAGGCAGGTTGGCTTGAGGCTCTATTGAATGCTCACCAAAAATATCCTGAGGCTATCATCGCCGGGGCCACACATATTGACTATTCCGATTTTATGGGGAAGTGTTTCGCTTTAGCTTGGTTTTTCCCTGCCCCATCTGATCGATCCGATATGGAATCAGCAAATCTTATTTTCTCCAATAATTTTATTTGTAAAAAGCAGCTCCTCATTGACAATCCCTATCCAAAAATGGCTGAGGGAGTCACCCGAGGTGCAGACACCTTGCTTTGGAAAGATTTGGAAAGAAAAGGAGTGAAATTATTCATTTGCCATCAGGCAAAAGCATCACACCCCGCACCTAATGGTTGGGAACACTTTTTCAACCGGGCTTTGGCTGAGGGTAGGGATGATTATTTGCGCCTTTTTGAGAGGGATTTTCAAGTTGGTAATCCGGAATTTAGGTTTTTCAAAATTTATCTGCTGCGAAGTAAAAATACCATCGTTAGAATTTGGAAAAACCGTGCAAAAGTTAATTTGAGTCTTTGGCAAGTTCCCTTTGCGACAATTACGATGCTTACTTACTATCTTTTTTATCTGATCGGTGGCATAATAACAAAAGCTACCCCGAGGTATGCAAAGGTTTCTTGGCAGATTTGATTCTGCTAAGAATGAGATTTTTACGCAAGTGGTAAAAAGCTATTCGTGGTTGTTATTTAGTTTCGTTTTCGAATTAAACTTACTAACTAATGCAGCGAATATTCTTGATTTTAGGTCTCTTTCTGACCGTTAATTTAGCTTTAGCACAGGAGCCCATATACAAGGGAAATTATGAACTAGCTTCCCGCTTTGCTCCTGCCAAACTTCGCAAAATGATTTTCTCAACTTCTGTCAATCCTCATTGGATGAAGAAGTCTGACCGATTCTGGTATGAATACGAAACTAGTGATGGAAAACGCTGGTATGTAGTCGACCCGGTAAGGAAAACCAAGACCGAACTTTTTGATCGGGACAAACTGGCTGCGGAAATAACCAAAGCAGTGAAAGACCCCTACGACGGTCAGCATCTGGAGCTGGATGACTTGAAACTTCTGGAAGATGAAAATACTATTCGGTTCAAGGTGAAATCCACTGCAGATGTGCTAAAGTCTGACTGGGCGGAGATCAAGGAGAAAAATAAGAATGCCAAGGATTCTTTAGAGAAGAAAGTCCACACTTTTCTTTGGAATATTTCGTCTCAGACGCTGACAGAAATAGAGACTGAAAAAGATCCAAAACGTCTTTCCTGGGCAAATATTGCACCCGACTCCTCCAAGGTAGTCTTTGCCAAAAACTTTAACCTTTACTGGATGGATAAGGAAAACTTCCTAAAGGCAGTGAAGGATGAGAAAGATTCGACTATCGTGGAAAACCAATTGACCACGGATGGCGAGAAAGATTATGAATATGGCTGGGGAGGCCGAGGAGACGATAATGTGGAGGAAGAAAAGAAGAAGAATGACCGAAAGCGGGTGGGTGTGCTTTGGAGCAGTGATTCCAAGCAGTTTATCTTAACTCGGAGTGATCAACGAAAAGTCAAAGACCTGTGGGTCATTCACAATACCCGGGATCCAAGACCCACTTTGGAAACCTACAAGTATGCGATGCCAGGTGAAAAGGAGCAGCCACAAACTGAATTGTTGCATTACTCCTTCGACTCTGAAGAGATGAGCAAGCTTCCTATCTCCACCTTTAAAGATCAGACGGTCAGTCTTTGGTCGACTACCCCTCCGGCAAATACCAGAGACGATGACTTCCGACCAGCAACTTGGTTGGGAGATTTGGATGAGTTTTATTTTGCTATCACGAGTAGGGACTTGAAGCGAGTAGATGTCTGCCGCTGGAATATCTCTACCGGTGAAAAGGAGGTTTTGATTGAAGAGCGTAGCAATACCTATATCGATTTTGATAAGTTGGAACTGGTCGGAAATGACATGATCTGGTGGTCTGAGCGTGACGGTTGGGCACATTTGTACCTCTATGGAAAAGATGGGACCTTCAAAAGACAGTTGACTTCAGGACCATTCCATGTCAGCGGAGTAGCTAGAGTAGATGAGCGTAATCGAAAAGTTTACTTTGTAGCTAATGGTCGCGAAAAAGATGAAGACCCTTACTACGAGCATCTTTACAGTGTCAGTATGGATGGAGGAGCGGTTAGCTTGCTCAATTCCGGCAATTTCAATCACAGCATCGAAATAAATGACAATGCTTCATTTTTTGTCAATAATTTCTCCCGCGTGAACACAACGCCTGTTTCTGTCCTCATGGATAGAAACGGAAATAAGGTAATGGATTTGGAGACAGCCGATTTATCCCAGCTTTTTGCCGCAGGCTACCAATTCCCGGAACCCTTCAAGTTTAAAGCAGATGATGGAATTACGGATTTGTACGGTGTGATGTACAAGCCTTTTGACTTTGACTCTACCAGAAAGTATCCATTGGTACAATATGTCTATCCAGGTCCTCAGACCGAAGCGGTAAATAAGTCCTTTGGAAGAAGCATGGACCGAACAGACCGTTTGGCGCAGTTTGGTTTTGTAGTTGTGACTTTAGGAAATAGAGGAGGTCATCCAGCTAGGTCCAAGTGGTATCATAATTATGGATACGGCGACCTGAGAGATTATGGCTTAGCAGATAAGAAAGCTGCAGTAGATCAATTAGCAGATCGACATTCCTTCATCGATCGCAATCGAGTAGGAATTCACGGTCACTCCGGTGGGGGCTTCATGTCTACGGCAGCGATGCTTGTTTATCCTGAGGTTTTCAAAGTAGCTGTTTCATCTGCTGGAAATCATGAAAATAACATTTATAACCGCTGGTGGTCTGAAAAGCATCACGGCGTGAAAGAAGTTATCACTCCAGAAGGTGATACTACTTTTGTCTACCAAATCGAAAAGAATCCCGACTTGGCTAAAAACCTAAAAGGCCATCTGATGCTCAGCACGGGAGATGTGGACAACAACGTGCACCCGGCGGGAACAATTCGAATGGCCGAAGCACTGATAAAAGCTGGGAAACGATTTGAATTTGTGATTTTGCCAGGTCAGCGTCATGGATACGGACCGATGGCCGAATACTTCTTCTGGAAAATGGGAGATTACTTCGTGCGGCACCTCTTGGGTGATAATACACCGCCTCCTGTAGATATGGTTGAGATGCAGCGGGATAAGCCGCAGGATAAGTGATAGTTTTTGTAAGTAGTGATTGGTAAGTTGTAAAAAGTAAGTTTTCCAACAGTTGGAGTGAAGCCTTAAAGCTAAAAATTTCCTACAAAATATCCATTCTAATAAATATTGCTCCTGTAAAGTAAAAAGCCCGGTTTCGTGTAGGAATCGGGCTTTTTTAGTGGATAGCAATTTGGAATCTTAGTCGATTTTTTTGATTTGAATAGTGTAATTCACCGAATCATCAAACTCCTTGATGGGCATGCGGCTTTGGGGGTCAGGTAATTGATAGATAGGAGGCATCCCTACTCTAAATTTGGGGTTGGGTAATAAGTCCATATACCTTTCTGGGTTTAGACTCTTGGGTAAAAATAAAAATCCACTGTCTAAGAGTATCCTTCCTTTACCAATAGAGTCTATATTAAATTCAGGAGGTGATTTCCACCGGTGCTTCAGTGTATCCTTTTGAGAATCACTGAGCCATTCTATTTTTTTCTGTGCCAAGGCCAATCCTATAGTGCTGAAAAAAAGAATCAACGTAATCCCTAGATATTTCATAGCTAATGTAATTTATTGAATCATTAAACTATGAAATTCTAAAATTTAGTTTTTACTTTTTTAAGTTAAAATTTATTAGAAGCAAAAGAAATTACCCCATTTCAAGGCCTTAAGTATCAATCGACTTCTATCTCTGCTTTTCTTCCAGTGTGCGAAGTTTAAGGCCAGAAATAAACCCTCAAGGTTTAGAATCAGGGTGCTTCACTCTCCCTCCTTCAAGCTTCCAGCTAGAAAGACTATAACAAAGCCATCATTGTGTATCATCATATCAATCAATTTCCTTTTCAATCAAGGCCAAAATGGATTCCAATTTGTCCATGAGAGGCAGGTAATGCGCCTCCTCAGTAGCTTGAGTCGTCAGAATAAAGATCAATAGTCGGTTTTCAAAAGACACAGATTCTAAAATCTGCAGATTGCTTCCTGAAAAATCACCTTTTGAAATCCCTAACGCCTGAGTAACCCCGGCATCTTCAAAGACTTTCCGGATGCTATATCCTTCTTCGTCAAATACATTGATCACCTTTTCTCGCTGTATGCTTAATTCATTTTCCTGAGAGTGAATATCCTCCAAATTAGCTAACCAATCGGTGAGGGATTTCCTCAAGTCTGGGTTGGATACATCTTTGAGACTTCCCGAATTGATCATTTCCATTAGCAGGGAGTTGTTTGGGCTAAAGGAAATTTCAAAGGCCAATGCCTCAAAAACCCATTGGGAGAATTGACTTTCTAAAAGGCTGGAGTCTTTTGGGTCAGCTTGGATGATTTTCTTGGCATTTTCGAGGTTGTTTCGGTTGACTTTGATCAATTCCTCTAGTTTGGATTGACTGATCTGAAAATCCTCCTTCAACCCCTTAAGGTACACTTGCTCCTTGACCCGGTTTTGATTAATGACGTTGTCGTTATTGATAGCTAGTGCAATCATTATCCCAATGACCAAAAGGACCACTTCTCCCAAGGCATAGAGCAAATATTTTTGGATTTTACCTTTGGAAATAATCTCTTGTCGGAATTTTCTGAATAACCTGCTCATGAGTGTTGGTGGGATATTGAAATCTAACCTAAGTGATTCTAATAAAAAAGCCTGAAAAAAAGAGAGAAAATGGGTAGGAATGGTCTAAACAGCCGATAATCTTCATCACGACGATTCCAGTAATGACCATTTTGATATAAAGAAAACCTCTTCGATCTGGAATTTCTTTAGGCTATTTTTCTAAGTCTAATCATTAGAAAAAATGGAGACTTTTATCAGCTTTTTTTCACAAAAATTCATTTCTGCAAAACTGACATGGGTAGTAAAGCCTCATAGTTTTTATCAATCAAAAAAAAATTCATATCAATAAAATTTTTGGTAATTTCGTAAGACTTGAAATTTACAATTAACTATAAACGATAACATCATGAACAATCCACACGAAAACGGCGGTAGTAGCTATTCTGTGAATGGAGACATCAGCAAATGTCCTTTTCATAATGGCCCTACAAAGGCAGCTGCCGGCAAAGGAATTCAAAATGTTGATTGGTGGCCCAATCAGCTGAATTTGAATATTTTAAGACAGCACTCTTCATTGTCCAACCCAATGAATGAAGATTTCAACTATGCAAAGGAATTTGCATCCTTGGATCTTGCAGAGGTGAAAAAGGATATCGAAGAGGTGCTTACGACTTCTCAGGAGTGGTGGCCAGCAGATTACGGTCACTATGGTCCATTTATGATTCGTATGGCATGGCATAGTGCCGGTACCTACAGAGTTCATGACGGACGAGGTGGTGCCGGAACAGGTAATCAGCGATTTGCTCCGCTAAACTCATGGCCAGATAACGCCAACTTGGACAAGGCTCGTTTGTTGCTTTGGCCAATCAAACAAAAGTATGGCAAGAAGCTCTCTTGGGCTGACCTAATGGTCTTAGCCGGTAACGTATCGCTCGAATCGATGGGGTTCAAGACTTTCGGTTTTGCAGGAGGTCGAGAAGATATTTGGGAGCCAGAGCAGGATATCTATTGGGGTTCAGAGGCCGAGTGGAAAGCACACAGAAGTCCAGAAGCTTTGGAAAATCCACTGGGTGCGACTGAAATGGGATTGATCTATGTCAACCCAGAAGGTCCTGGAAACAATCCAGATCCTAAAGAAGCAGCTAAGGCGATCCGTGAGACTTTCGGTCGTATGGCTATGAACGATGAGGAAACAGTAGCATTGATTGCTGGTGGTCACTCTTTCGGAAAAACACACGGAGCGGCAAATCCTGATGAATATGTAGGACCAGAACCAGCAGCTGCTTCTATCGAAGAAATGGGAATGGGCTGGACCAGCAAATACGGTTCAGGTTCAGGTGCTGACACCATTACTTCTGGACTAGAAGGTGCATGGACATCTACCCCAGCTAAATTCAGCCATGACTACTTTAAGTTCTTGTTCGAATATGAGTGGGAATTGACTAAGAGTCCAGCAGGTGCTCATCAATGGGTAGCTAAGGATGCAGAAGCGATTATCCCTGATGCACACATCGAAGGTAAGTTCCATAAGCCATTCATGTTGACTACGGATTTGTCTATGCGATTTGATCCGGAATATGAAAAAATATCCAGAAGATTCTACGAAAACCCGAAGGAATTCGAAGATGCTTTTGCCAGAGCTTGGTTTAAATTGACTCACCGTGACATGGGGCCTAAGGCTCGCTATGTGGGTTCTGAGGTTCCTGCTGAAGATCTCCTATGGCAAGATCCTGTTCCTGCGGTAGATCACCCATTGGTAGACGAAAAGGATATCGAAGGTTTGAAGGCAAATATCCTAGCTTCAGGCTTAACTGTTTCCGAACTGGTAAGTACGGCTTGGGCTTCTGCTTCTACTTTCAGAAACTCTGACAAGCGTGGTGGTGCCAATGGTGCACGTATCCGTCTGGAGCCTATGAAGAATTGGAAAGTGAATAATCCAGCTCAACTTTCTAAGGTATTGGGTACTTTGGGAAGCATCCAAGAAGAGTTCAACAGCACTGCTGATGGTGGAAAGAAAGTTTCCCTAGCTGACCTAATCGTATTAGGTGGCTGTGCAGCTGTAGAAAAAGCAGCAAAAGATGCTGGATATGATGTGAAAGTTCCTTTCACTCCAGGTCGTACTGATGCTACTGAAGAGCAGACTGAAGTTCTTTCTTTCGAATACCTGAATCCTATCGCTGATGGCTTCAGAAATTACATGTCCGAAGGCTGCGAAGTAAAAGGAGAAGAATTGCTAGTCGATAAGGCTCAATTGATGTCTTTGACTGGTCCGGAAATGACTGCTTTAGTAGGTGGTATGAGAGCACTCAACGCCAACTGGGACGGTTCAAAGCACGGAATCTTCACTGATAAGCCAGGACAATTGACCAATGATTTCTTTGTGAATGTCCTTGATTTAGGAACCACTTGGAGAGCTACTAATGATAAGAGTAACATCTTCGTAGGTAGTGATCGCAAGACAGGTGAGCCAAAGTGGACTGGTACACGAGTTGACTTGATCTTTGGATCTAATTCCGAGCTAAGAGCTTATGCCGAAGTATATGGCTGCGCTGACGGAGCTGAGAAGTTTGTCCACGACTTCGTGAAAGTTTGGGACAAGGTCATGAATCTAGATCGCTTCGATCTTCATGATTAATTAATCATAACTTATAATATCAAAATGGCTCTCAAATGGGAGCCATTTTTTTTGCTTTTTGAAGAATGGAAAATAAGATCGTTGCGAATTCCATTAGAAAGTACCAATGATTTAAACAGCTTTCCACTTTAGTGGTTTTCATAAAAAAAATAATCATGAAGATTCTCCGATATTCAATTCTTGTTTTAGGTTGCATCCTGCCACTTATAGCCTGTCAGGCTCAGAATGGGTCTCAAAAAGATGATTCACCTTATAAATTCAAAAATCCCTCTTGGGATGGAACAGGTAAAATTTACATGGGGCGGGAAATCTCCCATATTATGGGTTTTGCAGGAAAAGACTGGTTGGAGCGTGATAGTAGAGAGGCGGAAGAAGGAGTCTCTTTAGCGGTAAAAAACTTACCATTGACTTCAGAAAGTGTAGTCGCTGATATCGGTGCGGGTTCCGGATACTATACTTTTCGCGTGGCAGAAAGAATTCCCGATGGAAAAATATACGCAGTCGAGGTTCAAGATGAGGCATTGAATTACCTGGACCGAAAACGAAAAGAACTAGGTTTTGAGCAGGTAATTCCCACCAAAGGAAGCCCTACGTCTCCTAATTTACCCGATGGAGCAATTGATGTAGCCTTTATGGTGGATGTTTATCATGAATTAGAGTTTCCACAAGAAATGCTTCAATCCATTCATCAATCTCTGAAACCCGATGGTAAATTAATTCTAATCGAATACAGAGGTGAGGACCCGACGATTGCAATCAAGCCACTTCATAAGATGACCGCTCGCCAAGCTGAAAAGGAGCTGAAGGCAAATGGGTTTAAGCTGGTAGAAAACGGGAAATTTTTAAAGATTCAGCACTTTTTAGTGTTTCAAAAAGTCTCGGATTGAGTTTTAAAGGGTGTAGCCATTAAGAATTACTCCGTCCGAAACTCGCTTTAAATAGGTAGCGGCCGATCCATCAGCTCCAACCTCGCAGACTCGGTAGCTTGGAAATGGATTTCCCCAACTGCCCCCAAAATGCCCAGACCAAAGAAAAGGCTTCTTCCGGTAAAGCATAACCCCGTCTACGTCATGGTCGTGTCCGTGGAAAGTTGCCCGTACATTGGGATAAGAAGCAATCAAATCCATAAATCCCTGACAGCTGACTCCATGACGAGTCCAATCATTTTGAGAAATATGAATGAAAACCATGACATGGGGAAGGGTGGAAAATTCGTCTAAAGTATGCTTGGCAAAATCAAGATCAGCACATAAATAATCACCTTTTGGATTGGAGCAATTCAGCAAAACCATTCCCAGCTCGTCTTGATGAACTTTGGAAAAATTGGAAGTTTGATTCCAGATTTGATTCCAAGTCTCCTCATCCACTCGATCATGATTGCCTTTCGTCACAAAATAGGGGTGCTGCACTTGATCATAAACCTTTTTGACTTCAGGCATCAAGCTTGGCTCGTCATGAATCAGATCTCCATTGAAAACCACAAAATCCACATCTTTTTCTTTATTGATCGCTTGGATTAGATCTTGATGGCTTTTTTCAAAATCGGTATTAGGTTGTCCGAAATGACCATCTGAGGCAGTAATAAACTTAAACTTTGTCTCCTTAGGGAGTTGCATTTTGCCAAAAAGATAAAAAGGAAGCGTCATCGTAGAAGTAGTTAGGATTCCAAGTTTTTGCAAAAAAGGCCTTCTATTCATCATTACAAGGGTTTGTGTCAGGCTTTTAAAATATTGGCAAAATATAGTCAGGATTTGGAGAATTACCGATTTTCATGCTTAGCCTTTGTCGCTGAAAGTTGACCTTTTGAGTAATCAGGATTTGCAAATCCATTTTTGGAAGCTATCTTAAAACGCGAAAAGCATGCAAAATGAAAGAATCCTTCCATTGGCTTCGATCATTTCTTTTTTTCAATAAACCTAAACTAATCCTATCCATCAAAAAGCACATCATGAAGAAGAATTTCCAGATTATCGACAGAAGAGATTTCCTCAAGAAAACTGGCCTTGGGGCAGCTGCTCTTGCACTTTCGCCTGCCCTACTTGCGCAGGCACAAGCCAATGGTAAATTGAGGATAGCCCAGATTGGAGTGGGGGCGATGGGTGTTGAGGATTTGAAGGCTATTTCCTCACATCCACTGGTGGAGGTTGTAGCCCTTTGTGATGTGGATAGTACTAATCTTGGGAGAGCTGCTACTGATTTTCCTCAAGCCAAGACCTATGCGGATTACCGGGTTTTATTGAAGGAGTTGAAAAATGATATTGACGCAGTGGTTGTCTCTACTCCTGATCACACCCATGCGCCAGCTTCCTTAATGGCGATGAAAATGGATAAGGCTGTTTATTGTCAAAAGCCATTGACGCATCATGTTTCTGAAGCCAGAGAAATGAAGAAAGTAGCTGAGAAAAAAGGCTTGGTTACGCAGATGGGTATTCAAGTTCACTCATTCTATGATTACAAATTGGCTACGCTTCTGATTCAATCTGGAATCATCGGAAAGGTGCATACTGTCAGAGCTTGGTCACCCAAAAATTGGGGAACTGATGATCCCATGCCGCAAGGTAGTGATCCGATTCCTGCTGATCTAGACTGGAATCTTTGGCTAGGAACCGCACCTGAGCGGCCGTATAAAGAAGGAGAGTATCATCCGGGCAACTGGAGAAAGGTTTTGGATTTTGGTTGTGGAACTCTAGGAGATATGGGGGTTCATATTTTTGATACACCCTACAATGCCCTTGCTCTTGATGTGCCTAGAACGATCAAGAATGAGTGCCGACAGCCTACCGGTTTCGGATTTCCAGAAAATAATATTGTAACCTACGAATTCCCTGCTACCCCTTACACAGCAGAAACTTTGACTTGGATATGGTCAGACGGACCAGGTGCGCCTGCGGATCATCCAGATCTCGCCCTTCCTAATGGAGACAAGCTTCCCGATCAGGGCGCCATGTTTCTTGGGGAAAAGGGTAGATTACTACTTCCGCACTTTATGCAACTTCCTCGTTTGATCGTGGATGGTCAATACAAGGAAATGGATATTGCTCAATTTAATCTAGGAGAGCCTGTGAAAGACTATGCCGCAGAAAGTAAGAAGCACTATCATGAATTTGTAGATGCATGTTTGGGGAAAACAGAATGTAGTGCGCCATTTTCTTATTCGGCAAACCTGACAGAAACGATCCTGCTTGGAGTCATCGCGGGACGCTTTCCAAATGAAACACTTCACTGGGATAGCAAAAAGGCTCGCTTTGAAGAAGATAAAGCCAATGAGTTCTTGGATGGAAAGTACAGGAAATTCTGATTTAGGTCTTTCTAGCAGCATAAAAGCCTTCGAATTCAGAAGATTCGAAGGCTTTTTTATGGATTAGGAAAACTTATCCGTTAAAAATCAATTTGAAAGTAGTTCCTTCACCGAGCTGCGACTTGACTTGAATATTTCCCTTGTGGCGGCGCATGATCTGCTTGGAAAGACTCAGGCCGATTCCAGATCCTTTTTTCTTGGTGGTAAAGAATGGAATGAAAATTTTGCTCAAAGCTTCCTCTTCGATCCCTTTTCCAGTATCGCAGACCTCCAAGATTATTTTTCCCGACTCATCGATAAATGCCCGTAGCCTGACAAGTTTTTGCTCGGATTCTTCCACCGCTTGAATCGCATTTTGTACCAAATTAATCAAGACCTGTTCGATTTGTGTTTGATCTCCAAATAGAATCAACTCCTCCGGATCAAGTTCCTTACGAAATGTTATTCCTTTATTCTCCAACTGATGGTGGAAAAGTACCTGTAGCTGATCGAATAGCTGAGAAAGCCGGATACTACTAAACTTCGGTGCTGGGATATGCGCTAAACTCCTGAAATCCGATACAAAATTGATCAAACCTTCTGAGCGTTTTTCTACCGTGGCGATACCCATCAGATAGTCCTCCAAATCCGAGTCTGAAACTGACTCTGCATGCTCTAGTTTTTGCTCGATGTCACTTTTTATCGTACCGGCAAGAGAGGAAATAGGAGTAATGGAATTCATTATCTCATGGGTCAGCACCTTCACGAGATTTTGCCAGGCTTCCATTTCTTTCTCTTCGAGTTCGGATTGAATGTTTTGAAGTGATACCAGTTTAAATTGCTCCCCTCGCATCATCAGCTCGATGACATAGACAGAGAGTTGCATAATGCCGTCTGGATGAGCTATTTTAATCAGTTCGCTACCTCCGGTCTTTAATTCATGAATCGCTCGATAAAGCTCTTTATTGACAGACTCTATCTGCTCGATGTTTTTGAGTTCATCTAAGTCCAATATGCGTTTAGCAGCGACATTCAAAAGTTGGATTTTCCCATCTTCCCCAAAAGTGATAAGACCTATGCTCAGGTGTTTAAATACAGAGCGGAAGTACTGGTAGTTGGCTTCCTTTTCGGCTTGATCTTCCTTTAGCTTTGCCAAAATGGCATTGAATTCTATATGAAGATCATCAGTCTCTGTACCGTCAAATTTGACAGGGTAGACCTGCGAGTATTCATCTTGCTTAATATTGTCCAGGAAGGTCCGGACCTTTTTGAAGGAGCTTTCGGCGTATCGAAGAAAGAAAATGACTTGAATGATTACCAAAATGATAAAAAGGGAAGTCATGAAGACCCCCCATTCATCTGCAATGGAATATCCTAAAGCAAAAAGGGAAAAAGAGAGAAGGGCGATTCGCCCCAATAAGCCTACCTTAAAGTCCATACTTTTCTAATCTTCGGTATAGAGAAGCTCTGGTAAGTCCCAACTCCTTGGCAGCTTTAGAAATATTTCCACCGTTTTTGTCAATTGCTCGCTGAATCGTGGAGCGCTCCATATCATCCAGGTTCAAGGTGGTGGAGACAGGGGCTTTTTCGGAAGTAGGTTTCGCTGATAGGAAAAAGAAATCTCTGCTATCCAATTCATCCCCTTCGGACATGATGATAGCCCGTTCGATGGCATGCTGAAGCTCTCGGATATTTCCTGGCCAGGAATAACGCTGAAGTAGATCCATCGCAGAGTCAGTAAATCCGCTGAGCGTTTTTCGGTACTTCTGCCCGTAGATTTTCAGGAAGTGATTGGCCAATTGAGGTATATCATCCTGACGCTCCCGAAGGGGTGGAAGGAAAATCTCTACTGTATTGATTCGGTACAACAAATCTTGCCGAAAACCATTGTCCATGATCATTTCATGAAGGGGCATATTGGTTGCACAAATCAGGCGAATATCCACTGGGATAGCCTTGTTGGTACCAATTCGTGTCACCTCGCGTCTTTGCAATACTGTCAAAAGCTTTGATTGTAATGGCATGGATAAGTTTCCAATTTCATCCAAGAATAGTGTGCCCTGATCCGCAACTTCAAATCGTCCTGCCCGATCATCTTTTGCGTCGGTAAAGGCTCCTTTTTTATGTCCGAAAAGTTCTGACTCAAACAGTGTTTCTGTAATGGCACCCATATCCACACCGACGAAGATTTCATCCTTTCGAAGGGATCGTTCATGGATCGCTCTGGCGATTAGTTCTTTACCGGTTCCGTTTTCTCCCAAAATCAACACATTGGCATCTGTTTGCGCTACTTTGTCGATTATTGAAAAGATGTTTTTCATAGAAGCCGAGCTTCCGATGATATCCGTGTAAGGTTTCTTAAGGTCGGTTTGAAGGGTCTTTTGCTTTTTCTGGAGTTTATCAACTTCGTTGTAGCTTTCCTTTAGCTTGATCGCAGAAGAAAGGGTGGCAATCAACTTTTCATTCTGCCAAGGCTTTAGAATGAAATCCGTAGCCCCCTCCTTGAGTGCCTGTACAGCCATTTCTACATCTCCAAAGGCAGTAATCAAAATCACCACAGCTTTAGGATCAATCTCTTTTATTTGCTTTAGCCAATGGAAACCTTCCTTTCCGGAGGTAGTGTCTTCCCGAAAATTCATGTCCAAAAGAATGACGTCATAGTCATTGTTATTGACCAAAAAGGGAATCCTTCGGGGATCCTTTTCGATCATCACTTCCTTGGCATGCTTTTTCAAAAGCATTTTTGCAGCGAAAAGCAAATCTTCATTATCGTCTATGATGAGTATTTTTCCCAGATTTTGGTTTTCCATGGTTGCTGTTTTTTCTGATTAATAGGGGAAAATGATGCCAATCCATTATTCCCGCTTAATTCAAGGGTTTTGAAGAAAATATGTCCGTTTTTGTACATAAATATACTGAATTCGGACACTTTGTCTGCGATACTGTACGGTTTTCTCCCTCGGCTTATTCTTTGTACCTTTGTAGGCGAACAAAAAGCAAATAGAATTATGACAGCAAAGAAAGGTGATACCGTTGAGGTACATTACACCGGAAAATTAGAGGATGGAAGCGTTTTTGACTCGTCTGTGAATCGTCAGCCACTTGGTTTCAAACTAGGTGATGGCAATATGATTAAAGGTTTTGACGATGCAGTTCATGGCATGGCTGTAGGGGATAAAAAGACTGTAACTATCCCTGCTGCTGAAGCCTATGGTGAGCGTCGTGACGATATGATGATTGATGTGCCTAAGGAGCAAGTTCCTGCTAACATCAGCCCTGAAGTTGGAATGCAGTTAACCCTGCAAGGCGGAAATGGGCAGCCAATGCCTGTAACCGTGACTCATGTAGACGAAGAAAAAATCACGCTTGATGCCAATCATCAGTTGGCTGGAAAAGACTTGATTTTTGATATCGAGTTGATGAAGATATCCTAATCTTAGGATCAAAAGTAAAGAGCCGGTCAGAAAATTTGACCGGTTTTTTTATGCCTAATGGTTTCTACTTGAGGTTTTTCAGGAGGGTAGGCATGTTATATATTTTTACCTTGTCTCCTTCTACTAAAAGAAGCTTGGTATTTCCGACGACTACTTTGGAGGCTTTGGAATCTTTGACTTCAAAAAGCTTGAAAATCGCCTTGGTAGATAGGCAATAGGTATTCAAGTGGTTGTTTTCAATCCACAAAAGATAATCCTTGTACAGGCATAAATTTGGAACTTGTTTTAGATTGATCTGGCGAATCAGATTACCTTGATTATCAAATACGAAAACCCCTTCTTCAGGCGCCAATACAAACAATCGATTTTTGAATTCTCGCATTTCGAGAATATTCAGATTTTTGGAGTCTGTGAGTAGGGGTAGGGGTTGTGCATCCAATACCAGATTGCGTAAATAGTCCATCCGTTTTAAACTCAAATCCGACTCATCCCACACCCATACGATATTATTGTTACCAAATGTGGCAGCTTTGGCCAAGTTGATAGAAGCGTCAAAGAAATTATGCTCAGCTATTGGATTTAGGAACCTATCGAGAACTCGGTATTCCTGTAGATCTTCCGAAAAAGTAAAAATGTTCACAGTCCAGGCAGCTTCCAATTGATTGATGCGACCTTGGCGTGGAGGTGAGAAGTAGTTCAGTCGATTTCCTTTTGAGTCGTAGAGATAAAGGTCTCCTTGTCTACTACTGATGAATATCTGATCCCGGTTATCCATGGAGACTTGGTCAAGACCATTGATTTCGATCTCAGCCAAGGTGTTCTCCAGCAATTCTTGACTCATGCTTTCCACTGCCCAAAGGGTAAAAAAAATCAAAGTGAGGGCCAGCTTTTTCATTTTTCAAACTTCATTAGCTTTGCTTCCGAACCATCAAATTCCAAATAGGTGTATTGGCTTACCCATTCTCCCAAATTAAAATAGGTAGCATTGGTCCCTACTTCAAGTTCTAAAGGCAAATGTCTATGCCCAAAGACATAATAGTCGTGATGCTTCCTGATTTCTATCTCTTTGCAATATTGCCAGAGCCACTCATCTTCGCCTAAAAAGTGATTTTCATTTTTTTCTATGTTTGAAATCCGACTATGACCTGACCAAGCTTTAGCCAAGCGAACGCCTAGATCGGGATGCAGCCATCGAAAAAGCCATTGGGCAAAAGGATTGGTAAAGACTTTCTTCAGCACCTTGTATTGCTTGTCACCCGGCCCCAAGCCATCCCCATGACCTACCAAAATACTTTTTCCATTCACTGATAGCTCAATAGGGTGATGGTAAACCGGAATTCCTAGCTCTTGGGTGAAATAATCCTTCATCCAGAGATCATGATTTCCAGTAAAAAAGAGAACAGGGATTTTATTTTCTCTGAGCTGATGAAGCTTGGAGATAAAAGGAATAAACCCTTTAGGAATTACCTCCTTGTACTCAAACCAAAAATCAAAAATATCTCCAACCAGTAAAATTGCGGCAGCTTCTTCCTCAATCTCTTCCAGCCAATGAATTATTTTTCGTTCTCTGAGTTTGCTCTCCTGACTGTTGGGAGCCCCTAAATGGAAATCTGATGCAAAAAAGAGTTTTTTCCCATTCAGTTGATAATTGTGTGGCTTCCCGGTCATATCGAAAGATAGAGTTAGTCTGCAAAAATAAAAAGTCCTGATAGATATCAGGACTTTCAAATTAAATGTGCGATTTAAGTTTAGCTTTTCGCCTTTTCATCAGTCTCTGGTTCAGACTCAGACTCAGCAACAGAAACCTCTTTCTTGTCCTCATCTTCTGAGGAAACCTCTTCAGATTTGGCTTTGATTTCAGCGTCTTCTGCCTTCTTTACCTCTTCTTTATTCTTGCCGTTAGTATAGGCTTGATAGGTGGTTTCTTTGGCGAATGGTCTTTTTCCAATTAAATTTTCCAAATCTGACTGGAAGAGAATTTCTTTTTCGAGTAATTCTTTGGCCAAAGTCTCCAATTCTTCTCTTCGCTCTTTGAGCAAATCGAGCGTTCTTTGGTAGGCAAATTCGATCAGTTTATGAACTTCCTGATCGATCATTTCAGCCGTAGCTTCGGAATAAGGCTTGGTCATTTTGTATCCGTCGCTCTTACTATCGTAGAAGGATACATTTCCCAATTTCTCATTCATACCATATACAGAAACGATGGAATAAGCCATTTTGGTGATACGTTCCAAGTCACTGAGTGCTCCTGTGGATATCTTGCCAAAGACAATCTCTTCAGCAGCACGTCCACCTAAGGTCATACACATCTCATCAATCAGCTGTTCGGTCTGATACAGGAACTGCTCTTTAGGCAAGTACTGCGCATAACCAAGTGCTGCTACACCTCGTGGTACGATGGATACTTTTACCAATGGATCTGCATGCTCTAGAAACCAACCTGCCACTGCGTGACCTGCTTCATGATAGGCTACGATTTTTTTCTCCTCAGGAGAGATGATCTTATTCTTTTTCTCCAGTCCGCCAATGACTCTGTCGATAGCATCTTGGAAGTCCTGCATGTCTACCGATTCCTTGTTTCTACGGGCAGCGATCAAAGCAGCCTCATTACAAACATTCGCGATTTCAGCACCTGCAAAACCGGGAGTTTGAGCTGCTAATTTTTTAGCATCCACGTCTGTAGAGCTTTTGATTGGCTTCAAATGAACTTTGAAAATGGCCTCACGCCCTACGATATCCGGTTTGTCAATTGAGATTTGTCTATCAAAACGACCCGGTCGAAGCAATGCGCTATCCAATACATCAGGTCGGTTGGTGGCAGCTACGACAATCACACCGGAGTCTGTACCGAAGCCATCCATTTCCACCAACAAAGAGTTCAAGGTGTTTTCACGCTCGTCATTGGAACCAGGCATTTGGCCTTTTCCTCTAGATCGACCTATCGCGTCAATCTCATCTATGAAGATGATACAAGGGGCTTTTTCTTTTGCTTGCTTGAACAAGTCTCTTACTCGAGCGGCACCGACTCCGACGAACATTTCCACGAAGTCAGAACCAGAAAGGGTAAAGAAAGGGACACCGGCTTCCCCAGCCACCGCTTTTGCAAGAAGGGTCTTGCCAGTTCCTGGAGGGCCTACCAAAAGAGCACCCTTTGGGATTTTACCACCTAATTTGGTGAATTTTGAAGGGTTTTTAAGGAATTCTACGATCTCCTGAACTTCCTCTTTCGCTTCATCTAGACCAGCCACATTGTCAAAAGTGATTTTGACCTTGTTTTCTGCATCAAAGAGTTGAGCTCTCGATTTCCCGACATTAAATATTTGACCACCAGGACCGGAGGGCCCTGCCATTCTTCTCATCATAAACCAGAAGAAGACAAACAGTAGCAATAAGAAGCCAAAGCTTCCAAACCAGGAAGTCCAATTTTCTTCTGTGGTTACGCTATATCCAATTCTATCTTCCGATGGGACACTTTCTTCCAAGGCATCAAAGTCAGTTGCAAACTTATCCGAAGATGCTACTTGAAGTGAGTAGTGAGGACCATTTGGGTTGAAAAATGAAGAGTTAGACTCCAATTCATTTTTATACTTGGGGTCATTCAGCGCAGCTGGCTTGAGGGTGATATCTACCCGGTCCATGTTTTTCACAATCATGACCTTGGCTACGTCACCACCATTGTACATATCTTCAAACCGCTTCTGGGTAACGTCTACGGTTGCGCCGCGCTGCTGTATCCAAGTCAGTCCGATCAAAACAACCACTGCCGCGACAATTAGCCATATTTGGAAATTGGGCTTCTGTGGTGGTTTGGGGACAAACTTCTTTTGCTTATTAGGTTCGCTCATTAGATTTTTTTGGTATTTCTATAAACTTATGGTAAAACGGAAAAGAGAAAGTAAAGTTTGTTAGCTATCAATCATGAACCTTAGAAAGAACTGCGTCTCCCCAAAGGTCTTCTAATCCGTAGAATTCTCTTTTATCTTTTAGAAAAATGTGGGCTACTACATCCACATAATCTATCAATACCCATTGATTGTTGTTTTTGCCCTCTACCCGATAAGGTGAGGCTTCACCTGCTTTTGATACTTTCTCCTCAATTGAATCTGCAATTGCTTCCACTTGGGTGTCAGAATTGGCAGAGCAAATAACAAAAAAATCGCTTACGGTATTTTTAATATTTCTCAAATCCATCACAACGATGTCTATGGCTTTTTTATCATCCATTGCATCTGCGATGACTTGACTTAACGCTTCTGCTGTCATATTATTCGTTTAATTTTGTCTTCGGTCTGTAAAACTACCTGCTAAGAAGACAAACCATTTTAAAATGTATAAAATTCTTGCCAATACGCTTTTTTTAGGAAAAGATATTCAATATCTGCCAGAGTGTCACTCTACCAATGACATTGCCTTCCAATTAGTCAGGAATCAGACTGCCCAGGAGGGAACGCTTGTAATTTGTGATCATCAGCAAGCAGGTAAAGGGCAGCGCGGTAATCACTGGGAGTCTGAACCAGGAAAAAACCTGACGTTTTCTCTGGTGTTAAAGCCGACGTTTTTGGATGCGTCCGAGCAATTTTATCTCAATATGGCGGTAAGCTGCGCAATTCGAAAGGTTCTTGCCGATTATTTTCCCTTGATTCAAATCAAATGGCCAAATGATTTGATTATCGCTCAAAGTGGAAAAATAGGCGGAGTCCTGATTGAAAATAGTATAGGTAAGACAGGTTGGGAAGTGGCAGTAGTAGGCATAGGCTTGAATATCAATCAGACCGATTTTGGCTCAGGAAAAGCGGTCTCACTAAAAAAGCTGACAAGTTTAGATTATTCGCTGCAAGAACTTCTGCGTCTGCTTGTGACTCAGCTTGAGCAGTATTATCTGATTCTTCGCAAAAGAAAATTCGCTCAAATTCAAACAGATTACCTTTCCAATTTATTTCTCTATCAGGAGTGGGCGAACTTTGAAGGTGAAAGTGGTCCCTTTGAGGGGAAAATCATTGCAGTGCAAGCAGATGGTAAACTTGAGATGGAATTGCAAGGAGGAATCACGAAGTCTTTTGATTTTCAGACTATTCGCTTTCCAGACTATTCAAAGCCATTTTAGATTGCGGGATTTATGCGGTACCTTTGCAAAAGTTTTAGCAAATCAAACTATAATCATTTATAACTATGTCAGAGATTCAATCTGAAAAATTCATCCAATACAAAGTAAAAGACATTTCTCTTGCTGATTGGGGACGTAAAGAAATCAAACTTGCAGAGTCAGAGATGCCAGGATTGATGGCGCTTCGTGAAGAGTATGGTGCTTCCAAGCCTTTGAAAGGGGCAAGAATCGCTGGATGTCTTCACATGACAATCCAAACTGCTGTATTGATCGAAACCCTCGTTGAGCTTGGGGCAGAAGTCACTTGGTCTTCTTGTAATATTTTTTCTACGCAAGATCATGCTGCTGCAGCGATCGCTGATGCCGGAATTCAGGTTTATGCTTGGAAAGGTATGACTGCTGAGGAGTTTGACTGGTGTATCGAGCAGACTTTGTTTTTCGGAGAAGAGAAACAGCCATTGAATATGATTTTGGATGATGGTGGCGACCTGACTAACATGGTTTTGGATAACTATCCTGAACTAGTGGCTGGAATCAAAGGATTATCTGAAGAAACTACTACTGGTGTTCACAGACTTTATGAGCGTATGAAAAATGGCACCTTGCCACTTCCTGCGATCAATGTGAACGACTCGGTAACCAAGTCTAAATTTGACAATAAATACGGCTGTAAGGAGTCTTTGGTAGACGCGATTCGTCGTGCTACTGATGTGATGATGGCTGGAAAAGTAGCCGTTGTAGCAGGATATGGTGATGTAGGAAAAGGATCCGCCGCTTCTCTTCGTGGAGCTGGAGCAAGGGTAATTGTTACCGAAATCGATCCAATTTGTGCTTTGCAGGCTGCTATGGATGGTTTTGCTGTAAAGAAGATGGTAGATGCAGTGAAAGAAGCTGATATCGTAGTTACTGCTACCGGTAATAAGGATATCATCACTGGAGAGCATTTTAAAGCAATGCGTGACAAAACGATCGTGTGTAACATCGGCCACTTTGACAATGAGATTGATATGGCCTGGTTGAATAAAAACTATGGACATACTAAGTCTGTCATCAAGCCACAGGTAGATCTTTACAACCTCGATGGAAATGACTTGATCATTCTTGCAGAAGGTCGTTTGGTAAACTTGGGATGCGCAACAGGGCACCCTTCATTTGTAATGTCTAACTCATTCACCAATCAAACTTTGGCACAGCTTGAGTTGTGGACTAAGACTGACGAATATCAGCCAGGTGTTTATGTTCTTCCAAAGCATCTTGATGAAAAAGTTGCAGCCCTACACCTTTCAAAGTTAGGAGTAGAGCTAGATACTTTATCCAAAGATCAAGCAGAATATATCGGTGTCGAGGTACAAGGGCCATTCAAGCCAGAGTACTACAGATATTAATCAACGATCTAATTTTTGAAACCCGAAGGCTGAGGCTTTCGGGTTTTTTTATGGCCTTAATTGTAGTGTTCTGCCATCTGGGAGGAGAGCATCAACCTGCGTTTGGCAAGGATCCAAAGGTGTATATGTCAATGAGTGCCTGAGATTTTCGTTCCCTCTCGTTACCTCCCAAAGCTCTGCAGCAGAATCTGCCAATCTGCTATTACCGCTTAAAAAGCATGCGAAATTAGCAATACGGTCAGCTTGCAAGCTCATTTTTATGCTTCGTCCAGCAGGATTGAGTCCTTGCATACTTCCTCTGGAAACTATTTCTGACAAGGAAAAAACATTCAGTACCTGTTGGTGATTGAAGCTGCCCGACAGCGTAGAATTCAATTCATTTGAAGTGGTAATTGATAGCCCGTCAAATTCCTCACGGACATTCCGGAGGGAGGTAAAAGTAAATGACCTTTTACCCTCAATTTCCAAATCTCGATAACTATAGCCCTCATAGGCTAAGGACCAAGTGGCCTGATTAGAACCAGAGACAGGGAACTGCAGAATTAATTTTCCAGATCGTACAGACTCGCCTTCTTCACAGTTGGAGCTAAAATTGAGGATTACGGTGCCTTCCGTGCTATTGACGGATATTTCAGGGCATCCTGGCAGGGTATCACTTTCTATATTTTGATAAGAATTGAAGCTGATCATTGCAAAAAAGAGACTTTCACCCCATGCTTCCGAAATGGTTAAAAATTGGTTGGCTTCTTGGGTCAAATCAGTTCGGATAGTCCGTTCTGCATCCTCCTGACAAGAAAACAAGCCAAGTGCTGCTAAAGGAAAAAGGAGAATTAAAATACGTTTCATTTTCAGCGATACTCTTTTCTGTATTGTTTTCAAATATTGGGCCTGATGACTATCTTGTTTGGATTTTATTTTGGATTTCGATCTTCTGAGGATCGTATTTTAAAAGAACCTTCTAAAAATAAATCAAGAGACAGTCTAACCCAAAAACATAAATTTTCGACATGAATTTCAATGAAGGAATGCTTCGTGAAGGAGCACTTAAAGGTAAAAATATTTTGGTCACGGGCGGAGGAACTGGCTTGGGTAGATCCATGGGGAGTTATTTTCTAGAATTGGGTGCTAACCTGATCATCACTTCCCGAAAACTAGATGTGCTCAAACAAACAGCCGAAGAGATGATGGCAGAAAAAGGAGGGAAAGTACTGCCTCTTGCCTGCGATGTGCGGGATATAGAGCAAGTTGAGCAGATGTGGAAAGATGCTACCGAGGCTTTTGGAACCATCCATGTCGTCTTGAATAATGCAGCAGGTAATTTTATCAGCCCGACAGAGCGACTCTCCACCAATGCCTTTAATACAGTTCTTGATATCGTTCTCAAAGGAACTTCACAAGTGACACTTACCGCTGGTAAGGATTGGATCGCCAAAAAGCAGGCCGGGACATTTTTGAATATAGTTACAACATATGCTTGGACGGGTTCAGGCTATGTGGTTCCATCAGCAGCGGCAAAGGCTGGAGTATTGGCAATGACTAAATCCCTTGCTGTGGAATGGGCCAAATACGGAATCCGATCAAATGCCATCGCTCCAGGACCATTCCCAACAGAAGGAGCATGGAGTAGGTTATTGCCAGGAGACTTGGTGAAAAAGTTTGATCCTGCCAAAAAAGTACCTGTTGGAAGAGTAGGGGAGCATCAGGAGTTAGCAAACCTTGCAGCCTATTTGGTTTCGGATTTTTCGAGCTATGTCAATGGGGAAGTGATGACTATTGATGGAGGAGAATGGCTAAATGGAGCCGGGGAATTCAACAATTTGGATATGATTCCTCAAGAAATGTGGGATATGCTAGAAGCGAGTCGCGGAAAAAAGGGATGAGCCCCAAAGTTATTTGGGGCTATCTGAAAGCAAAATGGAAAATCAGAAATCTTTAAGGTCTCATTCTAAAGAAGAGTCAGCATCGCTTGTCTCTTCTTTGAAAGCCTTTTGTTGATTGACAGATTCTTTGATGCTCTTTTTTAGAGCTGAATCTAGCATGGACGTTTCTTTCTTTAATAATTCGACCAATCGGCGTGATTCTAGTGATTGTTGTTCTATTTCTAGAATATCAATAAGTCCGATAATATTTGCTACTCTGGCTCGGAGGGTATGAGACTGCTGAAAAGCTAAGTCTTTCAAAAAGTAATGATGTTCTTTCAACCAGATTTCCTGCTTTTTTCGCTCACTGATATCAATGATGATTCCTTGAATCTGTTTGGGTTTTCCCGCTTTGTCCCATTGGGTTGTTTTACCAAATCCCACAACCCAAATGATTTGCTCACGCTTGGAAATCAATCGAAACTCCCTTTTAAAAGGGATACTGCCGGTTGATTTGAAATGCTGAATTAAGTCTGATCGCAATTGGGAAAAGTCATCTTGATGGATATGCTTCTCCCAAGCTATTTTTCCCACCTGGTCAATTTCTTCTTCCGAATACCCAAGGGTCTGAGCAAGTCCTGAACTGATGGTATTGGATTGTTCGAATGGATTGAAATCCCAAAACCCAAGAAGTTTATTTTCTAGAAGACTATCCAAAAATTCATGAGGACGGTCTGTTCCATCCATGTATTCGCCCAATGCAAGATTGTAGGGTTTTTGGCTATCCACAGGATGACCGATCCCTAGGCAAGTCCCAAAATCATCTGAAATAAAGAAGAACTCCCATTTTGTCTTTAATAAAGTTTGATCGGGATAGTTTATTTTCTGGAGCTCTACAAAAAATGATTGATGGTGGTTTTGCCAGGCTTTTATGCGATTATTTTCATATTTTACCCAGTCGGATGACAGGAAGCAATCGGCGAAAACCATTGGTTTTTTCGATTGATCAAAAAGTGAAGGAACTGGGCCTATCCCCGAATCACTGGAAAGGACTTTTCCCTCTCGATCCAAAGTGACTTGCATCAAGTATTCTGAGGCAATGGCTAGTTGAGCCATGAGATTAAGTCCGTCCAAATTCTTCATTGTACTAAAGGCATACGCAAAAGTAGATAAAAAACATAAATTATATTGCAAAATACATTTAAAATTATTTGAAATGTCAAATATTGATTTAAACCTCGGAAGGTCTGAGTTTGGGAATCCTAAAAATGTTGGAAATGTACTCCCTGAGGGTGAAGCCTTTGAATTATTGAATAGCTGGGTTAAAAATGAAAAATTGATTGTTCATATGCGGCAAGTGGCTCATCTTATGAAGTCTTATGCCAAGGAAAAAGGGTATGATGAATCAACTCAATATCGCTGGTTTTTGGCGGGACTTCTTCATGATGCTGATTGGGATCAGTGGCCTGATTTACATTGCAAGAAAATAATCGAAGAACTTGAGTCACGTCAGGTTGATCCGGAGATTATCCGTGCAATCGCCTCTCATGGACCTAGGTATTTTGGGGTAGAGCCAAAAAGTGAAATGGACAAGATGCTCTATGCTTTTGATGAGCTCAGTGGGTTTGTTCATGCCTATTCGCTCATGCGCCCCACAGGCTATGAGGGTATGGAAATCAAAGGGGTGAAAAAGCGATTGAAGGATAAGACATTTGCCGCTCAAGTGAGCCGAGAAGACATTAGAGATGGCTCAGAGCGAGCTGGCATGAGTGTGGAGGAGCTGATACAGTTTGTGATTGATAATCAACCCGATGCCTTAAACTAGAAGAGGAGAATTAATCCTCCTCTTCTTGATTAACTGGTCTGAAATTCCCTTCTGGAAGTGGCTCGGACTCCAATTCGGAATCATAGTTGAATACTTCCACGATAGGGCTCTCCGTGATGTCTGGCACCCGAAAGCTCACTAGCATATTGCTCAAACTTTCTTGAATCCTATCGTAGGCTTGTTTAACATCCTCAGCGGTAACTATCATGTATTGGGTTACCTTTTTTTCCTTTCCACTATCCCCATCTGCTACTAGGTAAGTGATTTTGCATTTGTGCCAGATATCCGCATCCTCATAGAAAAATACATCTACGATATTGCTTTTGCTGATACCGGTGACCTGAAAGTCTCCCCGAATCTGGGATCCTAGTCTATCATATAAAATTGCTTCAGCCTCCGTGAAGGATACCGCATCTACCAAATATTGCTCGGAGATGCTTTTGAGAAGGCCTTGCTCATTTTCTTTGGCGTATTTTACTTTACACAAAAACCACGTTCTCATCTTATTCTCGTTTAGGCTGTGAAAGTACAGCATATCATTAAATAGTCCATGAGATCAGTCGGTCAAATCTAGACTTGATGAAAAAGCTTTTTTCAAGTTTTTGATGCTCAGTACTTTCGGAGTTAAATTTTTTCATTGGTTGAAAAATTTTAACTTTTCATGAAATCGAGCCTGCCTTCCGCTTGCAGGCAAAACGTACTCATCAAACAGAGGGATGCCCCGATGGATCGGAGAATTTATGCTAGATTCCATGTGGCCTTTGAAAATCAAATTGTAAACACATGAATATCCAACACTATGGTCCGAAATATATGGTTTAGCTTTCCTGTACAGCTTTTCCTGCTTCACATCCGAAAGAATCTAGCACTAGTTCTGGTGTGGGCATTACTGTTTCTGATCATTTTTGAAGGTTTCGGTGTCACCTTAGGAATACCCTTTCTTTTCTTGGATCCTGAGTATCTGCACGAAGTCTCCTGGTTGAGTTTTTTTCTGATGGGGGTTGGTTTTTCGGTATTTACGATGGCCTTTCATATGACTACTTACATTATGGATGGTCGACAGTTTTCCTTTTTAGCTGTTTTGAAAAAGCCCTTCATTCACTTCTGTATCAATAATTCGATCATACCACTCCTTTTTTACCTTGCTTATTGTCTTCGTTTTGTTTCATTTCAGCTTCAAAATGATTTAAATTCTGAATGGGAGGTATTTATCCTATTTGGAGGATTTTCTATAGGTAGCATTCTTAGCTATGGGCTGATCTTTGGCTATTTTGCCTTTACCAACAAAGACTTTTTTGTACTCTTTGCGGGGACTCTGGACCGCCGATTGAGGAAAGTGAAGTTTACTCGAAAAAATGTCATCAGTCGCTACAAGGATATCAAGAATAAGCCTCAGTCAGTTAGGAGTTACCTTAATCTTGCCTTGCGATTTGAGCCAGTCAGGCCAGATATTTCCCGTTTTCAAGCTGCCAAGTTGCTGAAGGTATTTGACCAAAATCATCTGAATTTATTTCTGATTCAGGTTCTACTGATTGGTTTGGTGATCGGCTTAGGTTTGTTGAGAGAGCAGCCGATTATGCAGCTTCCAGCCGGGATGAGTGTATTATTGCTTTTTGCAATTTTGGTGATGTTGGTTGGGGCGGTGAGTTTTTGGTTGAGAGGCTGGGCCACCGTCACAGTGTTTGCTGCGATTTTACTCATCAACTATTTTTCGAATTTCTCTTTTCTAAATAGACCGCATGAGGCTTTTGGGATGAATTATCAAGTTCCTGCAGCCGAATATACCTTGGAGCGATTGGACTCCTTGCTGCATCCTGACACTTTGGCAAAAGACCGCAATAATACGATGCGGATTTTAGATAATTGGAAAAGTATGACTGGAGAGTCCAAACCAAAACTGGTGCTGATAGCGGCTAGTGGAGGAGGACAACGGTCTGCTTTATGGACGTTTGTAGTTCTACAGCATTTGTATGACATGCATCAGGGGAAAATTCTTAAACATACAGAGCTATTTACCGGTGCTTCTGGAGGGGTCTTGGGAGAAGCTTTTTTCCGGGAGATCTATTTACAATCTCTGGATAATCCTGCTGTCAATCCCCTTGATTCGGCCTATTTGGATCAGATTTCAGCAGATAATTTGAACCCGATTATTTTTTCGCTTTTAGTCAACGACCTACTGATTCGTAATCAATACTTCCATTACAATGGCCAAAGATATTTGAAGGACAGAGGCTATGCTTTCGAAAGCCAATTGAATTCAAATACGAATGGTGTTATGGATAAGCAACTTAAGGACTATCGAGAGCCAGAATTTTCCGGAAAAATCCCCTTGCTTCCAGTGACATCTTTAATTACCAATGACGGAAGGAAATTGATCATATCTCCTCACTCGATGTCTTACATGGGGACCTCGATCAAAGGTCAGTTTGGAGCTGAAGAAAAAAAGCAAAGCGTTGATTTTCTTCGGTTTTTCAATGAGCAAGATGCTGAAAACCTACGGTTTTTGACGGCCATTCGAATGTCTGCAACCTTCCCATTTATTACTCCCAATATCCAATTGCCTTCTGATCCTGCAATGGAGACGATGGATACAGGACTTTCCGATAATTTTGGGATTCAGGATGCCCTTCGATTCACTTATGTGTTTCAAGATTGGATTCGTCAAAATACCTCCGGGGTGGTCTTGGTCACAATCCGAGACTCTCAAAAATCCATGCAAATTCCTGCCAGCCCCCTCCCTAGAATCGCCGAAAAGATTTTCAATCCCTTGAAGAATATCTACTCCAATTGGGATAATGTGCAGACCATTCAAAATGAAGTGCTCTTCAATTATATGTCAGAATCCATGAATTTTCCCATGGATCGTGTAGAATTTGAATATGCACCGGAATTGGTACAAACTGAGGAACTGACAGGTAGCCAAGAGACGATGAAGCGGGCTTCCTTGAATTGGAGATTGACTGCAATGGAAAAAAAGTCCATTCTGATGAGTATTCAAACAGAGAAAAATCAAGCTTCATTGAAGAAAATAGAAGGCATTTTTGCAGAAAAAGCTGAAGAAAAGGAGCTTCAATAGGCCAATCCTAATCGCTTGTAGATAAAATGCATCAACCAAGCAGGTCCGATCAAAAGGAATTGTAAGTCTTTCAGGAAAGATGGCTTTTTGCCCTCGATTTTGTGTCCATAAAACTGGATGATCCATGAAATGACAAAAATTCCCAAGCTGATTAGCCAAAGTTTCCCCGGGAAAATAATGCTTAGGAAATTTGCTATGGCTAGACAAATCGCAGAAAACAGAAACATACCTAAGGCTAAAGGAGCCGAAAGCGTGATGTAATACACTAGAACCAAAAAGAGTGCGATGGTCGCCCAATTTGCGAAGCCTCCCAACAGGCCGAGGTATTCTGGAAGTGGTCCTGTAGGAATGCTGAAAACCAAGCCGACGATGCTAAAGAAAATAGCAGGCACACATACCCAGTGGATCAATTTATTGGTGGGGTTTTGGTGACTGAGGCCATATTCATGGAGGAGTTCTTCTATTTTTCGCATCGGTTTTTTGGGGCTGATATCAAACTTTAGATTAAATTATCAAAAATCTTGGAAAGAAAATAAGAAAGCCAAAGAGTATATGTTGAGTTACTGGGAGAATAAGAGTTTTTTGAATTACGATTTGATAGTGGTGGGAGCAGGGTTTGTGGGGCTTTCGACTGCTATCCATTTCAAAAAGAAGCGGCCAAAAGCCCGGGTTTTGATTTTGGAACGGGGGACTTTCCCGAGTGGAGCCAGCACCAAAAATGCCGGCTTTGCCTGCTTTGGATCACTGACTGAAATCTTGGACGATATGTGGTCCATGACACAAGATGAGGTAGTCAAACTGGTAGAAAAACGAGCCAAAGGACTAGAGCTCATTCAAAAGGAATTCGGTAGAAAAGCACTTGATTTCAAGCAGTCGGGAGGATTTGAATTGATCACTGAGGATCAGCTGGAGGCGCTTGATCAGCTTTCCTCGATCAATAAGCTACTTAAGCCTATTTCCAAAAAGCCCGTTTTTTCAAACCTTAAGAACTATCGGAGTTTTGGTTTTGATGAATCTGTAAAGGCGGTCGTTAAAAACCAGTTTGAAGGTGAATTGGATCCCGGGAAGTATATTTCAGCCTTGTGGTCCAGAGCAAATGAATTGGGAATCAAAATTCTGACAGGTTCTCATGTCCAGAAGGTTGAAAAGGATTTGGGATTGATCAGCGTAAAGACCGGGACGGATGAACTGATAGAGTTTCAAGGATCAAAGGTGGCAGTCTGTACCAATGCTTTTGCGGGGCAATTTTTCCCGGAATTTGATCTTGAACCAGGACGTGGCTTGGTAATGGTGAGTCGACCTTTTGAGCAAAAGATTCCGTGGAAAGGCAGCTTTCATTTTGACAAGGGCTATGTGTACTTTCGAAAGATTGATGGCCGCCTTCTTTTAGGGGGAGGTAGAAATAAGGATTTTGAAGGTGAAAAGAGTCTGGAAAACGCTATCAATGCCACCATCGAGTCGTATTTAGAAAATTTGGCAGAAACAATCATCTTCCCCGGACAGAAAATTACTTGGGAACACAAATGGACTGGGATCATGGCATTTGGGCAAAAAAAGCTCCCAATCATGGAGAAAGTCGGTGATCGGACAGCCGTAGGAGTACGTCTGGGAGGAATGGGAGTGGCAATAGGCTGGGAAGTTGGGAGGCAACTCTCCGATCTCTTACGGAAAGGGTTTTAAAATTTTTGGTTAGATTCGGGAGTTCATCCTATTTAAACATTTGATGCAAGAAACAGCCAAGACGCCAACTATACTTGACGCGCTCATTCCTTTGATTTTTTTGATTGTCTTGTTAGTATTCAATATTCAGATATTCGGAACTGACGGACTTTCGGGCTCCAATCAGATCGTATTGATTTTATCTGCAGCAGTAGCGGGCTTAGTGGCCGTCTATCGCCTAGGGTTTCATTGGGAAACGCTCCAAGATGGTATAGTCAAAAGCATTAGCTCTGCCATGTCCAGTATTTTGATTTTATTTCTGATTGGTGCCCTTGCAGGCACCTGGCTACTGAGTGGGATAGTTCCAGCGATGATTTATTATGGACTTCAGGTCTTGAGTCCGGGGATATTTCTGATTGCGGCATGCGTAGTCAGTGCGATTGTATCTATTTCTACGGGTAGTTCTTGGACTACGGTGGCGACGGTAGGAGTTGCTCTTTTAGGGATCGGCAAAGCGCTTGGTTTTGATGAAGGAATCATTGCAGGAGCGATTATTTCGGGTGCATATTTTGGGGATAAAATGTCTCCCTTGTCCGATACGACCAATCTTGCACCTGCTATGGCAGGGACGGATTTGTTTACCCATATCCGGCACATGGCAAAGACTACCATTCCTTCTATCACCATTACCATAATCCTATTTGTCATCATCGGTGTGAATTATGAAGTCAGTGGTTCGGTCGAGGATGTCAAGGCTATTTCAGCAGTGATTTTAGAAAAATTCAATATTACCGGATGGCTATTCATCGTTCCGGCAGTAGTCTTGGTACTTATTATTAGAAAAGTCCCTGCTATACCAGCTTTACTCATCGGAGCCTTATTAGGTGGAGTATTTGCCGTGATTTTTCAACCCCAAATTATCGCTACCATCGCCAATGAATCTGGAGTGTCTTACACTTACTTGAGTTTTAAGGCAGTAATGATGGCTCTTTATGGGGAGATATCTATTTTGACTAGTAATGATATCGTCAATGAGCTGCTTGTTACAAGAGGAATGGGAGGTATGTTGAATACGATTTGGTTGATAGTCTGTGCGATGGTGTTTGGGGGGATTATGGAAGTGACAGGGATGCTACAGGTTTTGGCAGAAGCGGTGATCCGTAAAGTTCATAAGGTAGGATCGCTTATCGCGAGTACCGCCGCGACTTGTGTCTTTTTCAACATAACTACTTCTGACCAGTATTTGGCTATCCTGGTTCCAGGAAGGATGTATGCCGATATTTACAAAAAACGTGGACTGAAGCCAGAAAATCTCAGCAGAACCCTAGAGGATTCCGCAACAGTTACCTCAGTTTTGGTTCCGTGGAATACTTGTGGGGCAACTCAGGCATCCGTATTGGGAGTAGCCACATTGGTGTACGCACCGTATTGTTTCTTTAATATTATCAGCCCATTCATGACTATTTTATATGGATATCTGAAGATTGGGATCAACTTTTATGAAGAGGAAGAGTTAGAGGTGGCATGAATCTCAGAAGAATAAGTAAAGACGAAATAAATGCACTGCCATTGGGGCAGTTTGATGGTGAAATCTACTTGATCGATGAACCTGATCAAGTGGATGAAGTAGTCGAGTTTCTGGCTAAGCAACATATTCTTGGTTTTGATACAGAGACCAAACCTGCCTTCCGAAAAGGAGTCTTCAATGAAGTAGCACTTTTACAGCTTTCGACAGAAGAGCAGGCTTTTTTATTCCGGTTGAATTCAATTGGTTTTCCAGATGAAATACGGGCCTTGCTTGAGCATGAGCACATTTTAAAAATAGGTGCCGCAGTGCATGATGACCTTAAAGGTCTTTCCAAGCTCACGGATTCCTTTTACCCCCAATCATTTTTTGACTTGAATGACGAGTTGAAAAAAGTAGGTTTTCACAATGTGGGGGTTCGAAATTTATCCGGTATGATTCTCGGCATCCGTATCAGCAAGTCTGAGCAGGTTTCTAATTGGGAGGCACAAGAACTGACGGAAAAGCAGCAACGCTATGCGGCGACGGATGCCTGGGCGTGTTTGGAAGTTTTCAAGCGCCTGAGGGAAGAAGGTGTCTTAGACCCCCTCTTCGATTAATTTATACTCCAGTCCGTCAATTGTCTCCAGTTGGTCAATTACCTGATCCTTCATGCTGCTTCGAAAGGATAAATCCATTTTACAATCCAGCTCCATTTCTTGTGACTGGATTTCGAGATTCTCGTTTTTGATCAACTTCATCACATCATTCATGGCAGGATAGGGAAAATGGAGCTTTAGAAAGCATCTTTCAAAGTCTTCCACAATCTCATTTTCCTCGATAGCCATTTTCGCTGCCGTTCTATAGGCTTGAATCAGACCGCCTACTCCAAGTTTGGTTCCACCAAAGTAGCGGACGACTACTATCAGAACATTCGTCAATTCAAATGATCTGATTTGCCCTAAAATCGGATCTCCCGCCGAATGGTTGGGTTCGCCGTCATCATTGGCCCGGAAGATCTCTCCATCCTTTCCAAGACTGTAAGCATAGCAATGATGCCTTGCGTCGTAGTATTGCTTTCGGAGTTCTGCTAGTTTTTCCTTTACCTCCTCTTCCGATTTGACAGGGAAAGCATGAGCGTGAAATTTAGAGTTTCTATCCTTAAATAGGGAGGCACTTTCTCGGCTTAGGGTAAAAAATCGATCTGTATCGTCTTTGGATTCCACTGGTCAGATTATTTGGCTAGGTTTCGAAATGAAAATCTAAATTTAATGGAACTGTAACCTTTTTTACTTGGTATTTATCTTAATTTTAGTCCGATTCAAAAAGTAATGATGCATCCACAAAAAACAAGTCAGCCCAGATGGATTGATTTTGATGGGGAAAAAGGGCAGGCCGGCGAATTGTATTATTGGGAAAAACAGGACCTATTTCCCAATGGTATTCAGCGATGCTTTTGGGTACATGCAGTCCCCAATGGAGTTTCCCGAGGCAATCATGCTCATCGTGAAGAAACGCAGGTGCTAGTAGCTTTAGCTGGGGAGGTTAAAGCAAAAATAACCGACACGCTAGGTTTTACACAGTTATTTAAATTAAATCATCCTTCCAGAGGTCTTTTGATTCCCCCGCTTCATTGGGTAGAGACTGATTTTTCCTCAGATGCAGTCTTACTCGCATTATCAGACCGAGAGTTTTCAGAAGCCGATTACATCAGAGATTTAAAGGAATTTGCAAAGCTCTAAGATGGATATCTCCAATCAATATCAGCTTGAAGTACAGGATAGCCGAGCGGAAATAAAGGATTATTTTCTTGCAAATGAGCAGTTGCCAGAATACCGGGAGTACCTTGATTTTAAGCTTGTCAAAAAGGAAAAAGTTAAGGCTTGGATTACCGTTTGTATTTCAGAGGGAGGAAAGGCTATTTCGCTTCCTCAGGTTCCTTTTGGAGGAATTTGGATGCAGGATAGCCTAAGTTCTGAAGCTTTAGAGTACTTTATATTGATCATTCAAGAAGAGCTCCGGAAAAGGGGAGTTTTGGAATTGGAAATTACTCAAGCTCCGAAGCCTTATCAGTCAAACCATGATTTGGTAAATTACCTGCTTTTCAAGCTTGGTTTCAGGCAGGAAAAGGTTTTGGCTCATCAGTTTTTCTTGGGAAAAAAGAAGATTAAGAAACTGATTCAAAGTGAACAGGATCGATTCCAGAAGCGCATAAAAGAAGGGGAGCTTACAATTCGAAAAGGGCCAATCTCTAATTTTGGCTTTTTACAGGAGATTCGATCATGGAATAAGTCAAGAGGCTATGACTCCAACTTGGATGAAACTCGGTTAATCACGCAAGTGTCGGAGTACCCAGAGCGTTATTTCTTGATTTCGCTAGAAAAAAAGGGGCAAGCTGTAGCACAAACTTTAGCGACTAGACTGACTTCAGAGTCATTGTATTATTTTCAGTCAGCCATAGATCCAAAAAGTCAGCTTAAGCAAGGAGGCGAAATGCTTTTATATCAATTATTTATTTTGGCAATGGATCTGAAGGTAGACTTCATAGATCTGGGCTCCTCTGATCAGCCAAGTTCGGCCAATCATAATTTAATGTTTTTTAAGTCCAGATTTTCCAACGATATTTCTAACAAAGTCACCTGGGTCAGGAAACTTTAACCATGGAAAGCTTAGGTAAAGTCACTGTTATTTGCACAGCCTTCAATCACGAAGACTGGATTTGGGAGGCACTAGAGAGTGTGGCAATGCAGGATTACCATGACAAAGAATTGGTCATTGTCGATAATGGAAGTTCTGATCGTACTGCCGAACGTATCAAGGATTGGGTCTCGCAGTATTCTGGCTTATTTCCGGTGAAAACGTACTTTTTCGAGGATACTAGACCCTACTGTCAGACTTTCAATGAAGTATTTGCAGAGACAAATGGTGACTACCTGGTCGATTTGTCCGGAGATGACGTGCTTTATCCTGATCATCTCTCGCTATCGATCGCTCAACTTTCACAGGATCCTGAAGCAGCTTTTAGTTTCTCTGATGCCTATTTACTAGAGTCATCGGGGTCTATCACGACTTTCTATAGGCGAAATACATTCGGAGAGCTTAGGGAAAAGCTGCATATGGGCACGATATACGAAACGCTATTGAGGCGAAGTATCATCTGCGCGGCTACCATGGTATTCAATGCAAAGATTTTTCGAAAGGAGTCGGGTTATGATGAGAGTCTGTATTACGAGGATTTTGATATTCAAATCCGAATGGCGAGGAAGTATCATGTGGTTTTTTCGGATCATGTAGGTGTCCTGAAGCGTGAGCATGAGGAGTCTATGTCAGCAAACCAGTATCAGCGCTATTTTTCAAAAATGTTGCCTAGTACGGTAAAGGTCTGTGAAAAGGCATTGGAGCTCAATCAAAGCCAGGATGAAAATAAAGCATTGCTGGAGCGAGTTCTTTTTGAATTGAAACATGCACTATGGTCGGCAAATTTCTCTGCTGCTGATCAACTCATCCAAATGGCCGAACGCTTACATGGCAAAGGCCTAAAATTGAAGCTCTATAAAGCTTGGGCTAAATTCAAGCTTGACATATCCTGGCTTTACGTCAGTGTCACGAGTTGATTAGCCAACACTTACTTCTATCAAGGGCTGATCTTTGAAGTACTTTTGACCGATTTGAAGAATGTCTTCCGCCTTAAATTCTTTTAGAAATTGAAGTTTCTGCGAATAATAGTTCAAGTCCAAGCCCGAGTGGTGAACAGAGCGAAAACGATCGATTAGGTCGAAGGAATTGCTAAACTGTGAAAGCATCTGACCAAGCAGGTAATTTCTGACAGTTTCCAACTCATCCTCTTCTACGAGCTCTGTAGAGAGTTTTTGGATTTCATGCTTGATTTCGGCTTTCACTAGCTCGAGATACTGTTTTTCCACGTCAGCTCCCACGGCCCAATAGTTCAGGTTACCCATTTGAACCAAGCTAGAGTAGATTCCATAAGTATGCCCCTTGTCTTCTCGTATATTTTTGATAAGTCGAGATCCAAAGTATCCGCCTAGGATGGTATTGAATACAGAAAGTGGGATAAAATCAGGGTGATTTTTTGGGATGGAAAATTTTCCCATTCGGATACTACTTTGGACCGCATCTTGCCGAGATTCATAAATTGATTCCTCGCTTTTCGCGTCAGGGAGCAGAATACCTTCTTGCGGTTTTCGATTTGGAAGCCTCTCTAGAAAGCTTTCTAAAGTTTCCCTTTCTTCACTGCTAAAATCTCCGGCAGTAAAGATCTCGAGTCCCTGCCAAAGCAGATGCTGACTATGCTTTTGAAGCCTTTCGGAATTAATGGATTCGAGCATTTCCTCGTGGATCATGTTTCCGTAAGGATGCGCCCCTCCAAACAGCGTTTTTCGGAAAAGCTGAGAGGCCTGTGATGCTGTCTTTTTTCTCTCCATCTCAATCATGAGACGTCGTTGAGCTATTCGTTTTTCCAACGGCTCCTCAGGGAAGCTCGGTTGGGTAATCACTTCCAAAAGCAGCTCCAAAACCTGAAAAAGATGCTTTTTTGTGCTTATGAGTGTGACACCTTCCTGCCCAAATGTCAAATAAGGCTGAATTTCACTTGCATGAAAATCCAGAAGATGAGCAATTTCACTACTGCTTTTTGATGCAGTGCCTTCAATCAACATCTGTAGAGTGAATGATGGCACTAGCGCCTCATTTAATGGTAGAAATGCTCGAGTACCTTTTCCAATCAAGTCGATTTTGACAGCTTGAATTCCTGGAGTATCAAAATGAAAATGTGCAGCTCCATTTTGAAGGATTTTTTCAGCAGGTGATTGTAAGCTAAAGTCTTCTGGAATGGAGTAACTCGGTGGAGTACTTCGGTCTAGAATCATCAATTGGATGGAATTGCGTATCGCAGAGAAAAGCGTAATGTCTCAGCGAGCGGGTGGTTTTGTACTTGCGGGACTAGGTAAGAGAAATCAAATCCAAGGCGCTTCAAATTGAAGCCGACACCCATGGTAAAATATCTCCTTCCTCCTTTAGTAGGGTTTTCAAAAAAGTAACCAGTTCGTAAGGCAAACTTTTCATTGTACAGGTATTCTGCACCGAAGGAAACGGTGATTTCCTGCATCTCTTCACTGAATCCATCAGGAGCATCTGTGAAGGAACCAAACATACCTGAAATAAGCGGTCTATTTGGATCTTTTCCTTGCTCGATGATAAGGTTTCCATCTTCATCTGTAGAAAGCGTCCCGTCAGGATTGGTTGCGTAGACAGGAGGAGAGGGGACCAAAAGTTTATTAAAATCTAAGGCAAAAGTCAATTTATTCAACTCGTTGAAGTAAATGCCATAAGCGGTTCCGATTCGAAGATTTGTAGGAATGTAATCTAAGTCATCAGCGGAATTATAGGTGATCTTCGGTCCAATATTGGAAATGTTGACACCCCAAGACCATGTTCCTTCCTTTGACCCTGTGAAAATGTCTTTGCTGTAATAAAGTCCTACATCCGTTCCTACACTAATGCCGGCTCTTGCATCGCTTCCTCCCACTGAGGAAATATTTCCTGACAAATTGGAATAAATAAATCGTGCTGAAACCCCCAATCCCAGATTGGCGGAGAGTTTTCGAGAATAAGTTCCTCCGATGGCAATATCGCGGGGATTAAATTGGCCTAATTCATTGCCTAAACCATCTGTCAACTGAATATCGCCCATGTTAAAATAGCGCAGGTCAAAACCGAAGGCAGAATTTTCATCGATTCGGAAAGCACCGGTTAGATAGCTTAGAGACATATCATTGACCAATCTTCCCAACCAGGGAGAATAGGATAATGAAAATGCTGTCTGGTCTTCTAGGAAAGCTAGTTTGCCACTATTCCAATGTGCGGAATTGGCATCTGGAGTAGTTGCTACCCCCACGTCACCCATGGCAGAATGACGAGAGTCTGGAGCAAAGTTAAGAAAAGGTACCGCTGTCGTGATCACTCTCCGCTGCCTGTCCTGTCCTGAGACTACAATGGAATTTTGAGCCATTACAAGTACAGAGGTGGACATAAACACCCCAAAAAGTAATCCAATCGGCCTAATGATTCCTTTTCTTTTCATTCAATTATAAGTTTTCCGCTTTCAGATGCGACTGAACTATCAGCTTCCGAACTAAGCGTCAATTTGTAAATATAAGTTCCTTTTGCTGGAATTTTAGATTGGTTTTGTAAAAAAATCCATCTAAATCCCTCGATGCGTGATTCAGCTTCTACCAAACGACGCGATGCAGAAAATAGTATTGAGCCTGTCAAAGAATAAACTTCTAGCTCTATGAGAAGGTTTTCACCCGGACGATTGTGAGTCAATTCAAAGATTGTTTCTGTATCTGCGGGGTTGGGATAGACGATGTGATCTAGAATTTGAATTCTATTACTGCCTTCTACTCGAATTTCAAAGATAGCCTCATTACTATTTCCCACTAGGTCAGTTGCTGATACCCGGATAGAATTTATGCCTTCTTCCAATCCTTCAATTTTGATTCCTGCTCGCCCACTCTGATAATTACCGCCATCACTTACAAAGGATTTATTTAAAACCCGTGGAGTTTGTTGGTTAATTTGGATCGTGAAATCTTTCCTTGGGTCAATTCCGCTTATATCTATTCCTGTGCTATCTGATAAGAAAATGATGGCTGCCAGTTGCTTCGAAGGGAAGTTGAATGGCTCGAGTTGTTGTCCTTCGATTTGTATTTCAATATTCGGTCCTTCTTCATCTGTAGGGTTGTCAGCCTGCTCACCACCTACATCAACTTGAGCCACTCCTTGTGCATCCAGCATGCTCGTGGAGTCAACGGCATACAATCGGATATTTCCTTTTCCAATTTCAATATCGATGCCGGCAGGAACTCTAAATCTTCCTTCAAAGAAACCATTTCTGACTTCAGCTTTTCCCCTGAATAAAGTAATGGCTTCTTCAGGGAATTCAATTGGCGGGCTTTCATCGCCAAGAGTTTTGATTGAAACGGATCGATCTCTCAGTTCTACCTCCACAGTTCCGTTGAAATTGGTCATATCGTTTCCATCCAAGGGATTGACCACCTTTCCCTGATAAAAAACCTCTGAAAGAGGGGCGAAATTCTCGATTGGATTTCCATCAGCATCCTTGAATTCTTCAATTTCGATTTCCAGATCAGGATAATTTAAACGTAGACTTGGATCCCCAAGAAGACTAAAATTTCGGTTTAAAGCTCCATTCAGGCTATTGTTTTTGGTGTTTTTAAAAATACTCCCCAAATCCTGATAGATGCCGTTTTCCTTTTTGTAAATCTCTCTCACAAATGCCTCATTTAGCCTGAAATTAACACTGCTAAATACTGGCCGTCCTGTGGTCAAAAGGCCAATGGCGCCTTTTCCTTGTACTGTGAGCAATTCCTCCGCACCTGAGCGGATAAAAGGGCTGTCATGCCTGCCAAACTCACAGGTGGCAGTGACCCAAAGCGGTAAAAAGGAAGTTTCCGGGAAGTCAGGAATATCTTCCACCCGGAATACTTCTTCAGCAGTAAGTGTGGTTTCATTCCCATGACCGATATAGTTTACCACTAAGGTGCCTTCTGTCAAGACTTCTCGCAAGGCTTGCTTCGCCTCGGGGGATTGTTGGGAGTCACCGTTTGGAATTTGTTCGTAGCGATCGAGGTATAATTTATTTTGAAAGAATTCGGAATCATCTTCTCTCAGATAGGTGCTGTGGGCTTCTGCATCTCGCAGGTGAATATTGTTGTCGGCATCATCGGCAAAAAGGCTAAAAGATCGTTTCCGGTTCCCGAAGGATGGGTTTTGTTCATAATCAATGATTTTTTGAACTACGATATTCGCCTCTTGCCGGGTGATCACAGGAAGGCGACCTACTCCGATGGATAGTTTTTCGTCACCGCTTTGGCTTTCTACCCACTCTCCTTGACCAAATTCAATGAGTCCATAAAAGTCATCGGAGCTGTAAGTAGTTAGTGGGTTTAGACTACTTCTACTGGAGTATGTGGGGACGACATTTGGTCTGCCTCCGAGTTTGCCTTTGTAGTCAAAGGTTCCTTTACCCAGAAAGAGAACATTTTTCACCCTTTTTCCCTCGTGAAAATGCCAGGCAATAAAATTCCGGATAGCCACCACATCTTTATTGCCATAGCCGAAAGCATCATAAATCTCCTTTAGAGTTACTACCTCTGATAATAAGCCCTGACCTAATTTATGTGTACTAAGTTTTTCAGCTTCTGGAAGTAGATTTTGATCCGTAATAATGATGAGCTCAGGCCAGCTTCCAACTGTTCGGATATTCGACTCTACAGGTGAGAGGACAGGGATATTTAAGAGGTCTGAACTCCTTGAAAAAACCAATTTGCCTCCTTGAGCGAAGCCATTATTCTGAAAAGTGATGGGCTTGTAGAAATCACTTACCTCCCAAACCTCGCATTCATTACAGCCATGGCTGAATGACTGTCCGCTAAGATTAAAATAAAGTCCAGATGGAATTTCCGAAGACTCGTTAGGCACTCCAAGGAGCAAATGCTCGAAATAAGCTGTGGCATTATTATCTGAGCTGTTGTAGGCAAGTTCCAAGGTATTGACCTCCTGATTGGCGGGGTTAAAACTTGCATTTACTGCTGCTTCTACTCCTTTTATCCCATAAAGTGAATTTGGAATTGGAGAGATATTGGTTTGGAAAATGGAACTTCCGCTTTCCAAAATAGATACCTGACTGCTTTGAAAAGATTGAGCCATCACCCTGCCTTGTAGCAGCCAATCTGCACTTGATTCAGTACTTTGCCTAAACGGGATAGATCGTAAAGAACCTGAACTAACGGGTTCTGAATACCATGTTCTTCCCGAATTCAAAATATTTCGATCTTCTCCCTTGACAGTAGCCCATTCGTAAAGCGTGATTGGTTCTGCCTGTGGACTGACCTGGGTTTCAGACTCCAGTCTTTTTGGATTTTCTCTACTACCAATCAGATAATACAGGGTGTCCGAATAATAGTGATGCCTATATTCTAATTCACCATCAATAAGGTCAAGGCTGTGCGGCCCGGTTAAAAAGATTAATAATTCATTATTTACCCTTTTTGCTGGGATTTCCCTTAAAGACAAGGAGCCACTGTCAAGCTTTTGTGGAAGTCTTCCCGGGTAGCCAAAAAAAGCAACTTCGTCTAAGGAGCTAATTCCCAATTCATTTAGTCTATCATCATCAAAGCGGTATAATCCGGATTTGGTTACACCAAACTTGTAGAAACTTTCCTGAGAAAATCCCTGCAAGAAAAATCCAAAAAAGAGGGATAATCCCCCCAGAATACCTGCTAGGCATGCTTTTTTCATAAAGAAGCAGATGAATTTTCGATGAGGGAAAGCCCTAGGTACAGTAAAATAACCAAGGGTATCCCTGACAAGCCCATCAGTAGGATTGCAAATGCTCCCGAAGCCAAGAGCACATACCTAAATACATTATCTCGCAAAGAAAAGTTTTTGAATTTCAGAGCAATCAGAGGGATTTCGGAGACTAGTAGCAAGGAAAATACCCAAGAAAGGATGATTAAGGTCCATGGATTTGATAAGTAATCCCCTGTGAAACTCCAGAAGTCCGCCAAATAAGGCAAGGTGCTAAAAAACAAGGCGTTTGCCGGAGTTGGTAAACCAATGAAACGGTCTGATTGTCTTGTGTCGATATTGAATTTGGCTAGCCTTAAGGCAGAAAATAGCGGAATCGTCAGCGAAAGATAGGGCATCCATTCTACCGAGGTCAGAGTGGAAATCCACTCATAGACCACAAATCCCGGCAATACCCCAAAGGAGACTAAATCTGCCAGAGAGTCCAGCTGTTTGCCAAGTTCACCACTTACCTTGAGAAGTCTGGCAGCGAAACCATCGAAAAAATCCAGAAATGCTGCTAAAAAAATAAAATAGGCTCCACTTTGATAGTCGCCGGCCAGAACTGTGACAATACCAATTACACCTGCGAGTAGATTACCGAGGGTGAGCGAATTTGGGATGTGGGGTTTGATACTCACGGATCAGAATCTTGAATTTTTCCCCACAAATGGATTGTATGCTTTCTCATGAGCGATTGTGGTGCTGGGCCCATGACCGGAATGGATGACAGTTTGGTCGGGTAACTTAAATAATACACTTTTGATTTTTTCCAAAAGCAGGTCGTGGTCACCTCCCGGAAGATCTGTCCGCCCGATACTTTCTCTAAAAAGCGTGTCACCCGCAATACACTGTTGGCTTTCAGGATGATAAAAAACTACATGGCCCGGAGCGTGCCCTGGTACAAACAGGACTTCAAGGTGCTCATGACCTATTTCAATGCTTTTTCCTTCGCTGAGGTAGCCATCTGGATCTGTATGTGAATAGTTGGCAAATCCATAATTTGGGGCATAGGCCTTGACAGAGTTCAATACTGGGATTTCCTGATCATGGATTAAAAGAGGTATGCTGAAAGTTCTCTTGATAAAATCATTCCCTAGCACGTGGTCAATATGACAATGGGTATTCAATAGAAGCTCAGGCTTCAAGTTATTTTCACGTATATAGTCTAAGATCTGCTGGTTTTCAGCATTTTCATAATTCCCCGGATCAATGATGGCTGCATGACCTTCCTGATCAGAGATCACGTAGGTATTTTCCTGAAAAGGGTTGAATGTAAATGATTTGATTCGAAGCATGATTTTGTCTATGTACGTATAACAAAATAAGGAATAAAACCCGTTCTTTGATGCATGAAAGTTGATTTTTTGTTAATAGGTGGTGGCTTGGCCGGGATGAGTCTTGGCTATCAATTGCAAAAGTCCGGAAAAGAAATCCTGATTTTGGATCATCAGTCAGGGAACCAATCCAGTCAGATAGCGGCGGGATTGTATAATCCAGTGACTGGCCGAAAAATGGTCAAAACTTGGCTGGCGGATCAGCTTTTTCCTCAGATAGAACCTTTTTATCAAGAGCTTGAGCAGAAGACAGGTAGGAGTTTTCTTCGTCCTCAGAAAATTTACCGCCCATTCCTTACGGTTGAAGAGCAAAATGAATGGATGGGGCATAGTTCTGACCCTTTGTTTCAAGGGTATTTGGATGGATTGTTTCAATCTTCTCAGTCAAGTTTTCTAAATGATCCTTTTGGAGGTGTGATGCTTACCCAGTCAGGGTGGCTTGATATTCCCACTTTTCTTGAGGGGATGCGTACTTTTTTTGGGGATCGGTATCGGGATGTGATTTTTGAAGAGGATAAATTGATTAAAAGTGATCAAAACTGGTCCTATGAGAATATTGAGGCAAATGAAATAATTTTCTGTATGGGGGTTCATGCGGCTCAATCCAAGTTTTTCTCATATTTACCCTTTGCGCCGGTCAAGGGTGAAATCTTAGAAGTAAAGCAGGAATACTGTCCGGAATTCATCGTCAATCGCGGAGTTTTCAGGGTGCATTTGGGTCAAAATGTCTTTCGCGTCGGCTCAACTTACACACATTTTGACTTGGATCAGGGTCCCACAGAGCGGGCAAAAAATGAGATTTTGGGACGATTGGAGTCATTGGTCCAAGTTCCTGTCGATGAGGTAGTATCTCATAAATTCGGCATCCGTCCGGCCACAAAGGACCGAAAGCCATTTCTTGGGAAACATCCTGACTTTTCAGGCGTTTACATATTCAATGGGTTTGGTGCCAAAGGCGTGTCGTTGGTACCCTATTTCAGTTTAATGATGCGTGATTTCCTTCTAAATGGCAGCTCCTTGTCACCTGAGGTGGATATCGCTAGGTATTTTGATTATATTTAAATTCTGTCCAGTAAGGAAAAATATGCGAGTAAAGTCTTTCCTGTTATTTCTGCTTCTGACTACTATTCTCTTTTCGCAGAATTCTTTTGCACAATTTGATCAGGAGCGTTTCGGAAAAAACCGACTGCAGCATCAGCAGTTCGAATGGTACTTTTATAGCTCAAATAATTTTGAGGTTTACTATTACGATCGTGGAGGGGCAAATGCCAAGCAGGCAATTGAATTTTTAGAGTCTGAATTTCAGCGACTGACACAGATGATAGGCTATGTCGCCTACACCAAGCCAAAGATCTATATTTATAATACTCCCGAAGAATTGCTGCAAAGCAATTTGAATTTGAATAAGGAAGAGTTTAACGAGGAAGGGCAGACAAATTTTAGCAGACTTATCGCGGAACTTGCCTACAAAGGCGAAATGGATCAGTTCAAGGAAGACTTGATTTATGCCACTTCCAAAGTAATTATTCAGGAGATGCTTTATGGTGCCTCTGTCGCAGATGCATTTCAGTCCAATTTGATGAATAGTTTTCCGGATTGGTACGTAGAGGGAATATCTCTATACCTGGCAAAGGGTTGGAGCATGGAGATGGATGACTATATCCGTCATTATCTCAAAGAAGATGAAAAACCCAAGATCCTTAGGCTGAAAGGAATCGAAGCAGCGCTGGTTGGTCAGTCGATTTGGAATTACATCGCTGAGCGATACGGTCGACGCTATTTGTCGAGCATTCTAAATCTATCAAGAATCAACCGAAATGAGGAAAATAGCATTGCGAATACCGTTGGGTTGAATTTCGATACTTTTTTAGAAGATTGGAAAAAATACTACCTGACTATCAATGAGCAGGTAACCAATAATTTTCGACCTATCGAAAGCTCTCAGGCCATCGCATCTACCTCTCCGAAGATGCTTGGAGTCATTACAGACATCAAATTTAGCCCCGATGGCTTGAATCTAGCCTATGTTCTCAATAATCAGGGAAAATACAAGGTACAGGTAAGAGAACTTTCCACTGGGACAGAAAGAACCCTGATGCAGGGAGGTTCGGTATACCAAGATCAAATTCCGAATTTTAGATCTCCCGTCATTGCTTGGAGGGATTCTGCCAGTTTGGCGATAGCATCCTTTACGAGAGGGCTTACGACGCTGAGATTAAGAGCTTTGGATGGAACCAATCAGGATAAAATCTTCCTGAGAAATATCAATCAAATTCTTAGTATTGATTTTAATTCTACTGGGAGAAATATGGTTCTTTCCGCCATTTCAAATGGAAAAACCGATATCTACACACTGAATGTACGAGGTCAAGGTCGACGAATGACCAATGATGAGTTTGATGATTTGACCCCGATGTTCTTGAATGATTCTACGATCATTTATTCGACTAATTATTCTGAGGAATTAGACTCTCTTAGCGGGAAGTTTGAAAATCTCAATCAATACGTAGAAACCTATAACATATTCATGGCTGAAGTAAGGGATACTGTGAGGTTGACCCGCTTGACCAATAGCTTCAGTAAGAATGTGAGACCTAGAAAGGTCAATAGCAATAATGTTGTATTCCTGAGCGACCAAAGTGGGATCAACAACCTTATGCGGCTGAATGTAGGCAATCAAGTTTCCAGTCAAATTTCTGGATTTAATAAAAGTATCGAGACCTTCGATGTAAATAGTCGGATGAATAAGATTGCCTTTGCAGTACGAGATGGTATGGAAAGCTTCTTAGTAGTGCAGTCTTATTCCGGTGCCGATCAGTTTACTCCCAGTACGCCAAGGATTCAGTTGGAGCAAGCAAAAAGCCTAAACGAAAGACTTGCTGCAAGAAGGAGAATGGAAGCTCAGACGCAGCCGAAGCGTGAGGAAGAGCCTCTTCCCAAGCCAACTCCACAGCCTGAAGTGCAGCCACTACCACAAGCTATCGATACCACCTCCACCAAAACTACTTCCTCGATCAATGTGGATCGCTTGAAATTCCGAAATAGGAATGGAATTGATACCGAGAATTACACCTTTGACTCCTTGCCTAGTACTCTACTTGCTCAAGAAAGGGAAGGGGAAAGCCAAGATAAGGCTACCAATTTGCTAGAAGCCTTTAGAAAGCAATCCCTGAAAAAGCGAGTGACCGGTCCAAGAGGCATGGAACCTCAGTTTTTTACCAATAATATTAACACACGATTTACTGTCGATCCACTAAGAGGTTTTGGAATTAGCCTTCAAGGTAAAATGAGTGATCTGCTAGACAATCATGTCTTGTATGGTGGGATTTCAACTGCTTTAGATTTCAGATCAGGAGGGGATATTTTTGCTGAATACGAATACCTGAAAAGTAGAATAGATTTTAGAGCACGATTTGATAGAAGGACTATTCGGATATCAGAGTTTGATGATATCACCTTTCAGCGCTATGTGCTTTCCAAATTTGAGGTGGGAGTATCTTATCCTTTCAATGTGAATTCCAGATTCACCTTAGCCCCATTTGTTGCCAAGTCCCAATATTTTAATCTGAATGCTGATTCCTTGATCCTAGCTACCAATCCGGAGCAGAATCGCCTTGATGTGAATTATGTAGGTGGGCGAGCTGAATTTGTTTTCGACCGAACACAGCAGATAGGACTCTATTCTCAAGCTGGTCTCAAAGGTAAAATTGGTTTGGTTCATTATCAGGGTCTCAATCAAGGAGATAGAAGTTTCAGCAATTTCTATTTAGATGTCAGAAATTATCAGCGAATTCATAAGAATATAGTCCTCGCGACGCGACTTTATGCAGGGTCTTTCTTTGGAAATAATCCTCAAACCTACCTTGTAGGTGGGATGGATAATTGGCTTTTCAATGAATTTTATCAGCCACCATCCAATAGACCGGAGGCTTCTCCTGTTCGAAACCCAAGTGGTGCAGAGAACTCCAATATTCTATTTGCAGAATTTGTTGACCTGAGAGGCTATGATTATGATGAAATTAGGGGAAATAAGGTCGTTACCTTTACAACTGAACTTCGAATCCCAATTTTCTCCTACCTGACTAGAGGTAACATCACGTCGAATTTTGTGAGAAATTTCCAGCTGGTCGGATTTTATGATATTGGTTCTGCTTGGAATGAGGCAGCTCCATGGGAACGGATCAATGATCAGAATACAGAGGTAATTAATACAGAGGGATCTCCTTTCACCATCACGCTGAATAATTTCAATAATCCATGGCTCCAAAGTTATGGAGCAGGTCTGCGTACAGTACTTTTGAATTACTACGTGAAGTTTGATGTAGCAAGGCCTATTAGAAATTATCAAACTGAGGACCTCAGATTTTATGTAACTTTGGGTTACAACTTCTAAAGTAATAACATGATCAAATCGATGACCGGTTTCGGAAGAGCCGGAATGGAAGATGATTCTCGCACCATACAGGCTGAGGTCAAAACACTCAATTCTAAGTTTCTAGACCTTTCATTGAAATTGCCTCGACAGTTCTCCGAAAAGGAGCACGAGATACGGAATCTGGTACAGGGGATATTGGAAAGAGGAAAGGTAAATCTTGCTCTGGACTTTATTCCAAAAAAGTCCAATCAGATTCCAGTTACAATCAATGAGGAGCTTTTTCAGGCATACTTCGAAAAGTATCAAAACCTAGCCAATTCGGTTGTAGCTGAGAAAAGTGAGCTATTCAAACTAGCTCTCCAATCGCCGTCAGTCATTGTCAACATGGCTTCGGATGAAGCTACCGAAGCAGAGGAGGAATGGGAATTGATTCAAAAAGTGATCATTGAAGCACTTCAAAAATGCGATCAGTTTCGTAAAGATGAGGGGGAGTCACTTTTTGAAAAGCTAAAGGAAAATATACAAGTAATTGAAAGTGCACTTCAACAAGTGAAGGCAATAGAGGGACAGCGAAAAGATCGCATCAAAAACAGAATCAGATCAAACTTCCAGGATTGGATAGAAGAAAATGACTTTGATCAAAACCGGTTTGAGCAGGAGTTGATCTATTATTTTGAGAAGCTTGATATCACCGAGGAATTGGTTCGATTGGAAACCCACCTCAATTATTTCATCAAAGTTCTGAATGAAGAGACCCAGCAAGGAAAAAAGTTAGGGTTTATCAGTCAGGAAATAGGGCGTGAAATCAACACCATAGGTTCAAAAGCCAACGATGCGGGTATGCAGAAATGGGTTATTCTGATGAAGGATGAGTTGGAGAAAATCAAGGAACAAACCCTCAACGTTCTATAGCTTGTTTTCGGATCACCCTACCAAAACCTTTGTTTAAAAATTCCCCTTCCTTAACAGCAAACTGCCCATTCACCAATACATAGAGAACCCCTTCAGGATATTGATGGGGGTCGATAAAGGTTGATTTGTCTTGAATGGTTTCAGGTTCAAATAGGCATAAATCTGCCTTCATTCCTTCCTCAATCAGTCCCCGGTCTGAAAGGCCAAGACTTTGAGCTGAAAGGCCAGTCATTTTATAAATGGCTGTAGAAAGGTCAAGAACCTTTTCTTCTCTTGTATAATATCCCAATACTCTAGGAAAAGTACCGTATGCTCTTGGATGAGGATGGCCTTCTCCCGGTCTGGATAACCTCCCATCAGATGCAATCATAGTCATAGGATGTTGCATGATTCTCCGAACATCAGCTTCATCCATGGCATGATAGATCGTACCTGTACCTCCATTGAGTTGGGCTTGAATCACAAAATCAGCCCCATTTTCTACAGAGGGCTCTTTACCTTCACGAATCAGCCAATCATGTAAAGTTTTCCCTTCAAGGGATCGATCCCAAGTGACAGTTGAGAATTGTATCCTTTTCAAATCCGCTCCACCGCGATCATTGAGAATGGAATAGATAATTCCATCTTTGATACTATCGCGCAGGGAGGGGTTTTTGACTCTTTCTTCAAAATTCCCACCCTCCATGGCCCAACTTGGAATCAATACGCTTATTCCCGTGTGGCTGGCAGCATAGGGGTACTGATCCATTTTGATATCTAGGCCTTGTTTTCTTGCCGAATCCACGAGGGCAAGAGTTTTTGTGCTAGCTCCCCACATTTTGACACCAATGGCTTTGTGATGCGTCAAAATCACAGGGATAGAAGCTTCATCGCTAATTTCGATAGCCTCTTGCACTGCCTCAATGAGGCCAATTCCTTCTTCCCGAAGGTGAGAAGTATAAATCCCACCATGCTCCGCCGCAGCTTTGGAAAGTGCTATCAGCTCATCCTTTTTCGCAAAGGTTCCCGGCAAATACTTTAGCCCTGTAGATATTCCAAAAGCTCCTTCCTTCATCGCTCGATCTACTTCTTGGATCATTTGCTGAAGCTCTTCCTCATTAGGTTCCCGATCTGAATTTTGAAGGTATTTTCGGCGGATACTGTTATGTCCGACAAGATAGGCCAAGTTTGGTCCGATCTCCATTGATTCCAAACTATCTAAAAACTTCCCTATGGGTAAAGGACTGCTTCCGTCAGGTCCTCCAAGAGCTAGGGTTACTCCTTGCCTAATCAAGGATTCTGCTAAGGGCATTTCCAAAATAGGCTCCAAGTGCGTATGTAGATCTATAAATCCAGGTGAAACTGCAAGTCCAGAAGCGTCAATGGTTTCCTTGCTTTCGTAATTGTCAAGTTTTCCGATAAAGCTTATTTCATCCCCAGAAACCCCAATATCCAGTATCTGACCCGGAGATCCATCTCCTTTGTAGACAGTACCATTGAGAATCACCAAGTCATATTCCTTGCTTTGACAGGAACCGAATAGGATGAGGATTGCGAGTATTAGATTTTGGATCTTCATAGTGATCCAAAATACATAATTCGGGTAGATAGTCTAGGAGGGAGGATTGAAAAAAAAGCCCCAAATTTTGATTTTGGAGCTTTCTGATTCCTTTAATTTAGGCGGAAACGAATCGGGATCACCATTCTTGACCTCACAGGTCTACCTCCCATTTTTCCGGGAATCCACTCCGGGGAGTTTGCGACGACTTTCAACGCTATTTCATCACAACCTCCGCCTAAGGGTCGGACCACTTCTACATCTTGTACAGAGCCATCCTTATTGACCACAAAGCGAACCAAGACCACTCCTTCGAGTCCCATCCGGCGGGCTTGACTTGGGTAGGTAAGGTTCTTTTTTAGGTAGGTTGTCCATTCTTCCATTCCCCCTTTGAAAGTAGCCTGAACTTCCGTGAAGTCAAGGATTTCGTCAACTGGTTCCACATTAGGTGGCGATTCGGGAAGTACCACAACAGGTATTTCTACATTTTCCTCAGTATTGATATCAATGTTGAAATCCTCCGGGTTAATTTTGATATCATTTGGTACTTCCTTCACTATGGGCGGTGCAGTCTCTGGTGGGGGAGGAGGAGTTTGAATACTAATCGGTACTTCAGGGATTTCCCAAATATCAGTCTGAGAGGTGATTTCTTTGAGTTTCCCTTCTGGGTAGCTTTTCCACTCAAAAGCAGTGAGGCAAATGCCTAGGCTGCAGGTCAGCCCAAAATAAAAGAGAGGTGTAGACCATTTTCTCAGGTCTGCATTGGGATTCTTTTTCGTTTCCATGGTAAGAGGGTTTTGGTTGAAAATAAATTACCCAAGAATTTACCATGTAATGATTTCAGAATGAATGGATTAACGGTATTTAACTATGTTAAAAGTTTTAAAAATAAAAAAGCCCGGTTCTCCGGGCTTTCAATATTGCTTTTCTGTGATTAGCTCAACTTGAAGCGGATTGGAAGTCTCATTCGAGTACGAACTGGACGTCCACGTTGCTTACCAGGCTCCCACTTAGGTGCATTTTCTACAACCTTCACGGCTTCCTCATCGCAACCTCCTCCGATTCCTCGAAGAACTTCTACGTCTTGGATAGATCCATCAGTGTTGATAACGAATACCACAATTACAGTTCCTTCGATACCCATTCTTCTAGCTTGAGTTGGGTACTTAAGGTTTTTGCTGAGGTATTGATTCCAACCTGACATTCCACCTGGAGGAACTGGTTGAGTTTCTACCACGTCAAAGATCTCATCGGCTTTCTCCTCTACAGGAGCTTCAGCGATTACAACTTCTTCAATGACAGTTTCCTCTTCCACGTTCACATCGAAGTTAACTTCGATTTTTTCTTCGATTTCAACCTCATCAGGAATCTCCTGAATGATTGGCTGCTCTACTGGTGGTGGTGGAGGTGGTGGTGGCTGCTCTGTGATAGGAATATCCAGTAGCTCTTCAAAGTTGTCATCACCCATTCCGAGATCCTTAAGAGCCCCGTCATCAAATGATTTCCACTCAAAAGCCACTAGGACAGCACCAACGGCTACCATCAAACCCAAGTTCAGGAACATTCCTGACTTTTTGGTGAGATCGGCTGCCGGAGTCTTTTTTGATTCCATAGCGTTTTTGGTTTATTATAGGTTAATGTATTCGAAACTAATTAACAATTGTAAGCATTTCAAAAGATTAATCCAAGCGAAATACCTTAGATGAAATCTTAAAATATCCTAACAGACCTGCCCAAACACCGATTTGGTTGAATACCAGATCCCATATGTCGAGTGAGCGATTTGGGATCCAATATTGCCCTATTTCAAATAGGATAGATGGTAGGAACACTAGGAGACTGAACAGTAGCCAGTTCGGTTTTTGTTCTTTCAATCTCACTCCTGCCCAAATAAAGGAAAGGATGAAGAAAAGAACAGTATGGATTAATTTATCCTGAAAGTCGAAGGCCTGAATCTCGGGGAATTTTTCTCCAGGCAAAAGCATCGCAAAGCCTAGTAAAATCAACCAGATTACTCCTGCAACCCAGCGCAAATGAATCTTAATTTTGGCCTACCAGTTCTGTATATTCCTCAGCATTGAGTAGATCTTCAGGAAGATCTCCGTCAATTTTGATTTTAATCATCCAGCCTGATTCATAAGGGGATTCATTGACTAGTTCTGGAGAGCTTTCCAACTCGTCGTTGAATTCTAGGATTTCACCGCTTACAGGCATGAAAAGGTCAGAAACAGTTTTTACGGCTTCTACAGTACCAAACACCTCCCCGGCTTCGATACTTTCACCTACAGTCTCTACTTCCACGTAGACGATATCTCCCAATTCAGACTGGGCAAATTCAGTAATTCCAACCGTGGCTACATCCCCGTCGATTTTGATCCACTCGTGATCTTTGGTGTACTTAAGTTCTTGAGGAAAATTCATTTCTTGATTTGATTTTAAAGTCTCCAAAAATAAGAGGAATCCGAGAGCTAAAAAATCTATTGGGATAAATTAAATCGTAATTGTCCGCCAAAAGAGGTGGAAGCACGCTTGAAGGCAGTGGTGACGCGTGGATCATTGATACTTCTATCAAAATAGAAGGTAAGGTTGAGGTTCTGATTGATGACATAACTAACCGTGGGACGGATTTGGATATTGAGGTTTCCGTTAGTAACTGTGCTACCTTCTTCGATCTTCCGCTGTACCTGTCGGGTATCGACAATCTTCATATCCATCCGGAGGGTAAGGTCATTTTTCAGGATGGTTTCCCTTCCCTGAATCTTGAAAGGAATTTTAGTGCCTGCTTTTGTATACGAGAAGTTCAAGCCGAAATCATTACTTCTTCGCTCAGTAACCTGAGAATTGGAGAAATTCAATCCTAGTGTTCGCTCCTTGTTATAATTGATAGCAAAATTCATTCTTCCCTTTGTCATCAGATCCAGTCCAATAAGCGGAGCAAAACGTTCCGATAGTACGACTTGATTGAGTACATAAATTGGAATGAAAAACCCATCGTCATTTACTTCGTTTGGAAGTCTTTGCTCTTGTAGACGGTTAAATAGCTCCAGTCCCTGTTGATATTGGAGTGAATTGGAGAAATTGCTCGCATCATAAGTGGAGGTATAAGCATGGGTAATGTTGATACTAGTGAAAATATCACTCAGGCCTTTCAGTCTTGATAGCCCTGCATAATCAATCCTCCAATTCGGAAGCGGAGTTTTTGGAAATGGATTAAGATTCGACTCTGCTGCATCTTGACCGCGATAGGCAGCCAGAAATGCTGGTACCAATACATCCTGACCGTTGATACTGTATTCTCCTGTTGATCCATTTTGAGCGTCAAGCCTTGACTTGATAATCGCCCGATTACTTTCGAAATCTTGGAAAAGCGGCGAGTTGTTTTGTGAATCATCCCTAGAGAATGACGTTCCGAGCATAATGGTAGTCACTGAATAGGCTGTATTCGTACGGGTAGGACTGATGGATAAATATTCCCCAGGATTATCTGCCGAATTCCTGAATATTTCTTGATAATCACCCACTTCCCGTTTGTCGGCATTAAGAGTAATCCTAAAGTCTCGAATAGGTTCTACCAAAGCTCCCAATCTCAAATTCATGGCCCGGTTTTGCCTGAAGGGTTGGGTAAGTTCTGCACTTGGAGCCATGAGACCACGTGCCGCTAGTTCATTTCGAATCATCGGGTCCTGACTTCCAAAAATAAAGGCAAGTCCTGGATTGCTAAATGCCCGGTCCATTCCCAAAAGACCGGTATTCGGCAAATATCCGGGTAGGAATGTCCCTTCAACTACTCCATAATTGAAAGTGACTTCCTTGACAGACATTAGAAACTTCAGCAGTTGATTGCTAAAAGGCGTACCGATCGTGTCTTCGGCAGCGATATTATTTCTTCCTGGAATACTTGGGCGCTTTGGGGCATTGAGTGCCTCTAGTTTTTTATTTTTATTGTAAAGCCTGATTAGGTCAAACTTTCCGTTCAAAGTTTGCTCGCGCGTATTTTGGATGACATTACCCAAAGTGTCCTTTTGCCCGATCGCACCGGTCATCCAGGTATAGGTGGTGTTGTATCGATAGTCTGCCCGGATCCAATTTAGAAAAGGCACCTTATCCAGTGGAATGGTATAATTCAGATTGACAGTATGGTTGTAATTCGTCCTTCGACCAAAGTTCCAGAAATTGGTTCTGACGGAGTCAATTTTTTCCTGTGAATCCAAATCTCCCTGAGGCTCATCTACCACAGCCATGACTGAACCAGTATAATCTACCCGTAGATTCCTACTCAAGTCCCAGTTAAGGGTGTAGAATCGGTTCATGAAAAATGATTTTTGGAATAAGGGATCTACGCCGGCGGTACCAAGCTGGTCATTGCGGTATTGAGAGCGGAGGAATTTTCGATCTACATCCACCCTAGCCAAAATCTGACTTGGAGCTAAATTCAGGTTAAAGTCTTTGATCAGTTTCAAGTAAGGCGACGAAAGTCCCTCTGAATTCTTAAATGGCTCAATGTTGAGCGGTTTTGGGGCGAAATTATAAGTGATATTTCCCCGATTCGTTTTGAATTCGTAGTTCTGAATCTGAGCATTGGTCTGGGTAACTGTACCCACTGCGTAGGAGAAAGAGAAATTGCTTAAGTCATAGATTCTATTTGGTGCCTCAGGATTGGTTTTTATTTTTCGGACATTGTTAAGACTGATATTTTTTCGGGTTAGCTGGTCCTGTGCGATGTCTCGATAGGCGTCCCGTTCTTGATCGGTTTCGAACTTTTGTAAAGCGACTTCAAAAGGCACATCGGGATTAAGCGGATCAAATTCAGGCCTTGTATTCGAATTTTCCACACTCAAGTAAACTGGAATACTCACTCCCAATTCCTCTGGCAAAAGCTTGTCTGCCTTAATGTTGGTAGAAATGTCATATTGAGTAGTGGCCTGTCGAGTTCGCTGAGATATTCTGGTTTCTAGACCTCCGAAACCAATTGAGTTGTGGCGAATGGAAGCAGAGACCACAGCAAGGTCAGCAATTTTGGCATTTAGGAAAGCATTTGCAGCCCAGCCGTTATTTTCATTTTGGCCCGTTACCCGAAGTTCGTTTGCCCAGATACATACGCTTTTACTTCCACCAATACCTGTTCCGGGATTTCGTACCCCGATCATCGCACCTTGAGTCTGATTAAGTTCAGGCCGGCCGACTACAGTTACTTTGTACTGTCTGATATCCTTGGAGTAGGGGAGGTTTAAGGGGACTTGATTATTGTCCCGCTCGGTTTTGACAGAGACTATTTCCTGAATTGCGATATCAATTTCATTTTCCAGCGGCCAAATCTGCCGTGGATCTCGCGTGCCCTTTGGAGTAATGATCAAAGGAACTTCGATTTCATAATAGTTGTCTGTGTAATCTGTACCTAGTCTCAAAAATGCAGTAATCTCTCCATCTAAAGCATCCTCACTATCCGCATGGAAAAACATCTTGATCCGCTCAAATTGTACCAAGTCCAATTGTAGGTTTTTGAAAACGGCCCGAGCATCTCTAGGAGCAAGATCTTCCACACATACACGAAGGGATTGCTCATTCAATCTACGCTCAACAGTAGAAGTATTGTCTCGATCCCGGTTGATCCCTGGAGGAAGTACATAGGGGCTTTGGGTATCGCTGCCTTGTGAGTTTTCTTCTATCCCTACCACATCTACAGTCACGTTGGAATTGTCAGGCTCTGGAATTTCGAAGAATCCCCGCTCAAACAGAGACTCCTGGAATACCCGCCATTGGCTTCCAATCATTCGGAAGTTGGCCATTCGAAGCACTACAGGCTGCTCGAAGTCTGTCAGGTAAGTTCTGATCCATCGAATGGACTTAAAGCCTGTGATGTCGCCTTCTACTCGATCAGGTTGTCTTACAGGAATACGGAACAAGTACCAATCCACAGACTCTCCACCCACATTGGCGGTGACTTTATCGACGATGTAGTTTTGCCCTACTACCAGGTTGTCTGGTCGGAGATCCACTTCGTACTCGTAGTAGTTTTCTAGCTCGTTGATCGTATTATCGGTGTTGAGGTCTTCGTTGTCCGGAAGGTTGGTGCCGGATGGGGTGAAGGAAGCGGTTTGCGGTGGTTCGACCGGGGAGTTGCCTTCCATCCCGTTAAATTTTTTGTATCGCTCCAGAATCTTGATATCCTGCTGATCGAATTCCTCATTCAAGTAATACTCAAAATTATCCGCAGATACATCAGCAAGAATCCGGTTTAAACCTTGCTGATTGACATTGATCCGGTCAAGAAATCTACTCTGAAAGAATGAGGCTTCGTCCTCATTTTTAAGACCATCTAGTCCGATATCTTGATTTATACGAGCTTCTTCAGAGTTATCAAATGCAGGAAGTAAAAATTGCTCTCTTGTAATTCGACCCCATTCATTTTCTCGAGTCTCGGCAGGATCCCCATCTGCTGGCAGACCATTTTCAAATGAATGGCTGCCATCCTTCATTACATCCTCCGAAATATCTCCTAAGTTGAAATAAAGCTTACCCCCTGTGGTATTGTTTTGGTTGAAAATTCCATCCAGGACTCGCCCGTTTTCACCTTCGATAAACGGATCAAGCAACCAAAATTCCATGTACTCAATATTGGTGCGGTCAAAATCTACCTCTGTCGTAATTGCCCGTGTTACCCCACCATAGTTTTCTCTAGGATTAGGAAGCAAGCCATCTTGTCGCAGATTTGGGTTGTAATTAAACATACCCCTTTCCGATGGGAAATAAGCCAATTCAAAAAGGGGCTCAGGAGTAATGATCACATCCCTATCCTGCTGAGGGAAAATTTCTTGAGGAATTACCCTACGTACATAGTGGTTTCTTCGGTCTTCGCGTGTAATATTAGTTGGTACTCCGGGGCCATTTTCTCGATAGAAAATATTGTCGATGTTGTACCAAGCCACTCGAGCTCTTCGATAGGCTGAACCCAGCTCATCTTCGGTTTGGAAACTCAGATCAAATCGATTGTCCGGAGTCTGTGGAGTCGAAGAAAGCTTCCAGTTTTGATTGGCAGCACCTCCAAGATTGAACGGGGTAATGGCCGCTTCAAAATCATCAATGTAGGATGCTCCTTCTCCGTCTACACGGTTGGATGTACCGGGTAGCAAATGTGCAAATTCACCGCTGATACGAACCTCGGAGGTTTCTTTGGTATTGGTAAAAGGAAGTGCATCGGCCAATTTGGTGAGCCATCTGGACTCATCCGAATAGTTTGCATCCAGGCCCCAAAGACTGTTTCGGAGTGTTTCACTACCCGTCGCAATTCGCGTTACATTTGGTCTTTCATTAAGGTATAGGAAGGTGCCTCCAAGGTTGAATTTATCGCTGAAAAGGTAATCTAGGCGTGTTCCAAGGAGACTTCGTGTCTGAAATGAGACTAAATCAGCTTTTTCAAAACTCACATTGATTTGCTTTCCGGATTGAAGGATGGCATCATTGATGATGACCAAACGACCTACATTGTAATCAATAGTAAAGTCTACCCCTTCCGTTAAAGGGATGTTTCCAGCCGTGACGATCACTGAGCCAGGAGATATATTTAGCCCAGGGAGTTGGATTTCACTAGCTGAGCCTGCAGTTAATCGACCTTTGATAAAATACTTATTTAATCGCGTGACGAGCTCCGCATCTGCTTGGGTAGTTTGATAGAGTGTGTCGTAGACGTATTTTTCTTTCAGTACTCCTTCAGTGGGGAGGAACTTACGCTCCAGATTGGATCCAAAAGGCTCCAAAACAGGGAAAATCAAAAGCCCTCGATTGGAAATCATGGTCAAGCCTTCGACAAAGTCAAAGTTGCCATCTGGGGCAGGATCATTTTGAGGGTTGAGATTATCCAAACCCGTAAGCCGGATCAGCGGAATATCCTTGACCTCTTGCCCCTCCAAAAGGGATGGGTTATCCAGACCTGTGCGGTCATCTCGGTAGATCACCTGAAGCTGAAAACCTTCTCTCAGGATCTGACTGGCGTTAAGGCTGTAGACGTTTTTCATCATCAAGTCCCAGGTTGGGACCCGAGTATTGATTCGGGCTGGTCTGAGTAGCTTGAGGAAAATCAATTCATCCTCTGCCCGGTTTTGGTAATCCTCTGTGAGTTCACCCACTTTGTACACTTGCCCATTGTAGGTGTACTCATAGGAAACCGCCAAAACCTCATCGTTTTGTAATCTTCTGAAAAGGGATAAGTAGCCTAATTGGGGATTAAAGAAAAATTCGGATTGCTCGAGTTTTCTGGCTCCGTTGATTTGTTCGAAATCCAATCCTTTTCGGATGCCGAGACTATTTTCCATTGCCCGCGAACCGGTGTCGAATGGGCGGAAAGCCGGATTGGTAGAAATATTCGAAAAGAGTCGGTTGGCACCGTTTGCCGCTGGGGAATTGGGGTCTGCAGGCCCAATGTTTGGATTACTTGGGTTGAGTAATTCCCTGCCTTCTCCCAAGTCCATGAAAGCCGCGAAATTTCTAAGGGTTTCGGTATTAGCCGCCCGGTTCATGATGTACACTTCCACTCGTGTCACATTGACTCCTGACAATACTTGCGGCAAACCTCTTAGCCATCTTTCATAATTTTCTCTGAAAAAATGGCCAAGGAAGAAATGTCTGTTTTCATCGTACTCCGAACCTTGGATTTCAAAAGTTCTTCCCTGCCCGTTGGCGTCGATGGTGAGGTTGTCTCTACGACCACGTTGAGTAGAAGCTACTGCAGTCACATTGAGCTTTCCAAACTGCATTTGAGTTTTCACCCCGAAGAGGTTTTGAGCGCCTTGGATCAGTCGGTTTTGGACTGGCATCGAGACATTACCGATTTCAATAGATTGGATAATGTCTTCCTCAAATCCATTGAATTCCAATTTCAATTGATTTTGAAAATCAAAGGAATTGTTGGAATCAAAATTGGCTCCGATTTTCATTTTTTCACCCAAAGAACCGTTGACGGCCATTTGGATTTGTTGATTGAAATCAAAGCCCCCGTTTCTTTGCTGCCGGATTGGTAGGGTAGGATTATCGATTCTTCGGAATACGGCACCCAAGTCAAGGTTTACATATCCGGTAGGAGTAATGTTGATTTCGGAACCTCCGAAAATCCGATCAAAATTTGGACTGACTGTCAAAGGAGGAACAAGTCCACGTCCCTCTACGGCACTTTCTCCATCTCCTCCCCGTGCTCTACTTCTCCAATAGTCCTGTCGAACCTTGTATTCCTGAATTTGGGAAAACTCCTCAAAATCGTATTCCTGCTCATTGCCGACCCGCGTCGAATCCAACTCATCGGCAATATTGTATCGAAGGCCGGCGGTGGAATCTACTTTGACCTCAACAGATTTTTGAAGGAGAGACTTTGGGAAAAAGGGAGAATATGAGTTTAAAAAAGGGTTTCGGTAGGGAAATAGAGGATTGGTACTTTGGTTTTTCCAAAGCAAAAAAGAGGGTGCAAGGCGGCGCTGGTTGAGCGAGTCGAGTCTAGTTTGGGTACTGTCCGGGTTGGTTTGTTGGGCTTCTGCAGTCGATAAACTGATCAACAATCCAAACAGGATGAAGCAAAAAGGCCAACTAACCAGAGATCTTTCCCTGCAAAAAGTCAGTATTGTCCGAAAGTTCAATCCAAGTTTTGATTATGATGTCTTTAAAGATGCTTTAATTAAATCTTCTAAAGAAATTTCTCCATTGGTTTTTTTGAGTACTTGGTTGATATTCTTTTCAGCGGCAGCTTTGGGAAAACCAAGAGTCAATAAGGCTTGTAACGCTTCTTCTCGGACTTTATTGCTTGATTTAAGGAAGCCAATTTGCTGTCCGGCACCAGTTGCGGATGATTTGCTGACTTTATCCTTGAGTTCTAAAATCACCCGTTGGGCTGTCTTCAATCCAATGCCTTTCACTTGTTGAATAGATGCTACATCACCCGAAAGGATCGCATTTTCCACCTCTTCGGTACTCATTGAAGATAAGATCATCAACCCGGTATTGGGCCCCACACCACTAATGCTGATCAGGAGTAAGAAAAGACGCTTTTCGCTTTCTTCCCAAAAGCCATACAAGGTGTGTGCATCTTCTTTGATGTGTAGGTAAGTGTGTAGACGTATGGCTTCCTGATCTTTGATTTTACTGTAGGTCTGCAGGGAGATTTTGACCTCATAGCCAATCCCACCCACGTCGATGAGGACGTAGGTGGGGTCTTTGAATGCTAATTTTCCCTGAAGATAGGCAATCATGATTGTGCTGTTTGTGCGTCCACTACAGCGATAGCAACCATATTCACGATTTCTCGGATCGAACTGCCCAATTGAAGGATATGAACTGGCTTATTCATACCAAGAAGAATAGGACCGATTGCCTCTGCATTTCCAAGCTCCGAAAGTAGCTTGTAAGCGATGTTTCCTGAAGCCAAATCTGGGAAAATCAAGGTATTAGCTCTTCGATTGATCAATTGAGAGAAAGGATAAATCTCCTTTTGGATTTCGTCATTGATTGCGACGTTTGCTTGCATTTCCCCTTCAATAATGAGGTCAGGATACCTTTCTTTGGCAAGTGCAGTTGCTTTCGCCATTTTTACTGGGATGTCTCCCTGGGCAGAGCCAAAGTTGGAGTAGGAAAGCATGGCCACTCGCGGCTGTACATTAAAGAACTTCACAGCCTCTGCGGTCAATCCGATAATGTCGACCAACTCTTCTACACTTGGATTTAGATTGACAGTCGTGTCAGCAAAGAAGTAAGGTCCTTTGTCTGTATTCATGATATACATTCCGGCTACTCGCTTCGCCTCAGGCTTTACTCCGATGGTATGAAGTGATGGCAAAATGGTTTTCGGATAATCTCTAGTCAGACCTGAAATGAATGCATCCGCAAGACCTACTTCAACCATCATAGCTCCAAAGTAATTTCTTTGAGTTACCAATCGGGAAGCATCTGTAAGTGTCATTCCTTTTCGCTTTCTCTTATCATATAGCACCTTGGTAAACTGATCAAGTTTTTCAGTTTCTTCTAGCGGATCGATGATGGTGACATGTTCTAAATCCAGAGAATTCTCTTGAATCAAGGCTAGAATTTTTTCCTTATTTCCAAGAAGGATAGGCTGTGCTATCTTTTCATCACGGATGATTTGGGCTGCCTTCAAGATCTTGCGGTTGTCGGCTTCTGCGAAAACTACTCGCTTCGGATCTTTCTTCGCTCTCGCAATGACTACAGACATCAATCGCTGATCGATACCGATTCGTTCTTGTAGCTCTAATTCGTAAGCATCCCAGTCAGTGATGCTTTTACGAGCTACTCCTGAATCAATGGCTGCTTTCGCTACTGCAGGGGCGATAGTGGTAATGAGTCTTGGATCAAGAGGTTTTGGGATAAGGTACATTCTGCCAAAACCCAGATTTGCTTCTCCGTAAGCCTTTGTTACAATATCAGGAACGGGCTCTTTGGCTAGCTTCGCGATTGCTTTCGCTGCTGCAAGCTTCATGTCTTCGTTAATGGCGGTAGATCGAACGTCTAGTGCTCCACGGAAGATATATGGGAATCCAAGAACATTATTTACTTGATTAGGATGGTCAGAACGACCTGTTGCCATGATGACATCTTCTCTAGCAGCGATTGCCAAATCATAGGCGATTTCCGGATCTGGATTTGCCAATGCAAAAACGATCGGATTAGGAGCCATCAGCTTTATTTGATCCTGAGAAACCACATTCCCAGCGGAAAGTCCCAAGAAAACATCTGCACCGCTCATCGCATCAGAAAGAGTGTGAATATCCCGATCGGTAGAGAATTCTGCTTTTATGCTATCTAGATTGTCGCGGTCAGATCGAATGACTCCCTCTTTGTCACACATGACGACATTTTCACGCTTGACACCAAGGGACATGTAAAAACGCGTACAGGAAACGGCTGATGCTCCTGCACCATTGACCACTAGTTTGATCTCGGTTATGTCTTTCTCTACTAGTTCCAAAGCATTGAGTAAAGCTGCCCCAGAAATGATTGCCGTACCATGCTGATCATCATGCATGACCGGGATTTTCATCTCTTTTTTGAGGGTTTGCTCTATTTCAAAGCATTCAGGAGCCTTGATATCTTCCAAGTTGACGCCGCCAAAAGTCGGCTCAAGAGACTTGATGATATCGATGAGCTTTTTAGGGTCATTTTCGTTGATCTCGATATCGAAAACGTCGATACCTGCAAATTTCTTGAAAAGAACTCCTTTTCCCTCCATGACGGGCTTGGAAGCTTCAGGACCGATATTTCCAAGGCCCAAGACGGCTGTTCCATTTGATATGACAGCTACCAAATTACCCTTTGCAGTGTATTTGTAGACGTTCTCTACGTTTGCTTCGATCTCCTTGCAAGGCTCTGCTACTCCAGGTGAATAGGCAAGTGCCAAGTCCATTTGACTCGAAAGCGGCTTGGAAGGGATGACTTCGATTTTACCAGGTGAGCCCTGTGTATGGTAATTCAGGGCGTCTTCTTTCCGGATTTTGATGGCCATAAAAATGGGGTTAGTTGGGTACTTAAGAGCCTTGCTCGGGCACCCAACTAATATCCGTATTGAGAAGAATGGTCTCTATTTCTCTGAGAGCATCTCTGTGTACTTCATTTGGGTAGTACACAAATCCTTCCAGATAATAAAGTTTACCTTTTTCCTGATCTACCATCAGGTATCCCAGGTAGGTTCCACCCATACTGATATTGTTGGTCCTCCAAGAGGCTCTGATTTCGGTGGTAAAATTATCATTTATCACCATGTTTCGGAAAGCTGGAGGGATTTGTTTTTCAGTTACTACATAAGAGGTAGGATCTTCAGGGTCTCCAAAAACATGTTGTCTAGTGATAGAGTCCCTGATAGCCAGGATGTTCTCTGGGAATGTTTGCTCCTCAGAGACATAATCTTCTACATGAAAAATCAGGCTGATATCAGGCCTTCTTTCGGTAGGAGTAGGTTGCCGGAGCCATAGAAATCCCGGTTGGCTCTTCGCGACTTGGTAAGAAGCAGGGACGTTAATTTGGATTCCGAGGTTTTTTTCTGCCTCAGCATTGGCAGCCGTATTTTTTCTTGCTAGAATAATGCTTTCCAAACGACCCCTTTCCCGTACCTCAAAAAGATTTTGAAGACGGTCTGAATTCTTTTTCAAGTTGGTTACTAATTGCTCTTCATTGTTTCCAAAAAGATAGAGGACTTCCTGTCCTACCGCATATTCATCTTCTACTCGTAGGGAATAAATGGACGGGTCATTCAGCGCTTTCTCTTTGGATTCTTTAGAAAACTGTGCATTGATCACCTGACTAGCCGAACCTTTATCGTCGAAAGTGGTGACGTAAACCAAATTGGTCGACATCTTCAGCATTCGGGTCATTGCTCGTGGATCCACAGTATTCACCTTGAATTTACTTTCGGAGCGGATCATTCCGGGCATATCAGCTTCAAAAATATTTTTCAACGCGTCACCCACTGGGCCAGCATATTTCGCAGAGTCAATGACTAGGATGATTTCGCCGATGGCACCCCGGGCTTTGGGTTTGGTGTTTTCGGAGAGTGGGCCATTTGCATCACATGCAAAAAACATCCCTACTCCAAGTATGAACATACTAAATCTCAGAAGAGGCTTCATTAAGTTGTTTGGTTTTATTTGGTTGGAAGTAAAATAAATACTTTCCGAGGGGAAAACTCAATCCCTTATGAACTTTTGGATTTTGTTAAAAAAAATTAACAGAATTAAGGAGTGAACTCAGTCAAATTAACCAATGATGAGTCGTTGCCCCGGTTTGATTTGAGTGGAGTTCAGGTTGTTCAGTCTTTTCAACTGGTCTACGGTCAGTCCTGCAAATCGCCGAGAAATGATCCAAAGTGAATCTCCCGGTTGTACGACATAGGTTTTTTGACCGTTCGAATTTGTCTGTACTTTGGCGACTGTTCTCGCTGGAGCAGCACCCTCAGGAGCATGCAAGGTAAGCCGCTGTCCAACTCGTATTAGATTGGAAGAAAGGTTGTTCCATTCCTTGATTTGGGAAACGGATACGCGATAGTTCTGTGCGATTTTCCCAAGGTTATCACCGCTTTGCACCCGATACGTGATGGTATTTCGCTCGATTTCATCCAGCTTTTCATCTTCTGAGCGATAAATCAACTTATCGCTTGCCAGTAGTGGGCGAAGCTCATTTCCGAGGGAATCAGAGATCCAGGCAAAGTTTTCTTTGACAAAATTTGCCTGATTTACCGGTACACGGATAGCCATACTTTTATGGCTTTCAGGGATTCTTCTACGTTTTACTGCAGGATTTAATTTTTCTAAGTCGGCTAGGCAGAGATTGGTCAATTCTGAAAGCTTGTCCAAAGTAAAGGCTCTCTCAAACCGGATAGATTCGGTAGCAAAAGCGTAGGTGGGCTCTTCCAGGTGTAAATTATGTGCATCCAAATGACGAAGAATGTACATCATTGCCTGAAATTGGGGGACATAACCACGAGTTTCTCGAGGCAGGTAGTTATAGATTTCCCAGAATTTCTTTTTGCCTCCTGATCTTCTAATGGCTTTTCTCACGTTTCCAGGACCGCAATTGTAAGCTGCGAGCGCCAATTCCCAATCACCAAACATTCGATACAGGGACTTTAGGTATTTGGCAGCGGCTTCTGTGGATTGTTCAGGATCCATTCGCTCATCAATATCCCAGTTAATATCCATTCCATACATCTTTCCTGTAGCTGGCATAAATTGCCAAAGGCCCATAGCGCCCACACGGGACCGAATTTGTGGGTCTAATCCCGACTCGATAATGGATAAATACTTGATGTCGTCTGGCATTTCATGCTCAGCCAAAGTCTCCTCAAAAAGCGGAAAGAATAAATCCTTGCGAGCTAAAACCATTTTGGTGTAGTCGCGATTCCGGACGGTGAAATATTGGATAAAAGAGAAAATTCGATCGTTCAATTCGAAGGACATTTCGCTGTCCATCTTATCTACACGCTCCTTGATTAGATCGTATGTAAAATCAGGGATGTATTCGTAATGATAATTAGGCTGAACCAAGTTTTCATCAAAAAGATCCGGAGCCACTAGTTCATTCTCCTGAGGGAAAGCAGTAGAAATAGATAGACTGAAGGTGAAAACAATCAGAATAAATATTTTCAAGTTGCGATCCGTCATGGTTTATTTTTCGGTTTTTTGGTTCAAATAGTTACAAAAAGAGAATAAATCTGCCTCTTTGAAGGAATTGGTGATGACTTGAATTCCTATCGGCATCCCATTTCCATCTTTACCATTTGGAAGTGAAATGGCTGGTACTCCAGATACTGAAGCTTGCACTGTGAAAAGATCTTCTAAGTACATGGATACAGGATCATCACTATGCTCTCCGAATTTAAACGCCGTGGTAGGCGTAGTCGGCATGATAATATAATCAAAATCATCCAAAAGTGACTCCGTAAATTCTTTGATCAGTCTTCTGACCTTTTGAGCCTTGGTAAAATACGCATCATAATAGCTAGCACTCAAAACAAAAGTCCCCAGCATAATCCTTCGCTTCACTTCCTCCCCAAAACCTTCGCTTCGGCTGAGCTTGTACATGGACTCAAGATTATGGGTATTCGGACTTCTATAGCCATACTTGACTCCATCAAATCGGGACAAATTGGAGCTAGCCTCAGCTGTAGTGAGAATGTAGTATGTCGGGAGAATGTATTCTAAAAGTGGGAAATCTACAGCCTTTACTTGATGTCCGTCAGATTCAAGGTTTTTAAGAACAGACTCTGTGTTTTTTTTGATTTCCGCTTGAAGCATGGGAGACTCCAAAGCTTCTTTCAGATATGCAATCTTTACTTTCTTGTCAAAGTGCAAAAGTTGACTGTATGGAAGTACTGGTTTTCGAGAGGAAGTGTTATCCCACTCATCATGCCCTGCGATCACTTCCATGACAAGGGCATTGTCTTGTATGGTTTGAGAAAAAACGCCGATTGTATCAAAAGAAGAAGCATATGCGATTAATCCCCATCTGGAAACGCGGGAATAAGTTGGTTTAGAACCAATCACTCCTGTAAAAGCTGCTGGCTGTCTGACCGATCCTCCTGTGTCCGTTCCTAATGAGACGGTACAGAGATTTGCTTGAACAGCTACAGCTGATCCTCCTGAGGAACCACCGGGCACTCGGGATTCATCAAGTGCATTCAGAACTTTTCCATGTGAAGAATTTTCATTGGAACTGCCCATTCCAAATTCATCACAGTTCAGTCGCCCAATGATGATCGCATCTTGATCAATCAAGCGTTGTACAACGGTGCAAGTGTATTGTGATTCGTAGCCCTGTAGGATGGAGGAAGACGCATTGGATTCGTGGCCAGCATAGCATAGAACATCCTTGATGCCAATGACCATTCCTGCGAGTTTGCCAGCCTTTCCGGCTGCAAGTTTTGCATCTACACGGTTTGCTTGGGCAAGAGCGGATTGCTCATAAACTTCGACGAAGGCGTTTAAGTGCGCCTTCGTCTGAATGTTTTTGAGGTAGTACTGAACGATTGAAAGACAATTCGTTTCTCCTTTTTCGAGGGATTTTTGAATTTCCCCGAATGAAATAAATTTTTCCAACGTCTCAGAGATTAAGGAATTACTTTTTCTTATCCTTCAATCCCTCTTCGAGATCATTTTGAATATCTTTAGTAGCGTCTTTGAACTCACGGATACCGCGTCCAAGACCTCTAGCTAGTTCAGGAATTCGCTTTGCTCCAAATAGGAGAAGAATGACCAAAACGATCAGGACGATCGATCCGCCACCCATATTTTGAAAGAAACCCAATGTTGCCATAGTTAATTTGATTTAGGGTAAATATAGCCACAAAGATACTATTGTCCTTGGCATGGACAAAGAAGCGTCGTGACTCTTCGATTGTTTTTCTTGAATATACGGATTTTTACACTACCGGGATGAAATCCATGAGGCAGGATCCATTTTCTGAAGACCTTTCCAGGTTTGAAAATGGATTTCTGCTTCTCCATCTGAATTGGTAGCTACTCGTCCAATTACGTCCTTTGCCTTCACTATTTGTCCAACTTTTACAGAAGTGGACTGAAGCTTAGTGTATAAGGTATAATATTCACCGTGTTTGATGAGAACGGTTTCACCATAGCCTGGCATTGACGCCACCTTGGCTACAGTTCCGTCAAAGACTGTTCTGACATTGGAGTTAGGCTGTGTTCGTATATTGATCCCGTCACTGGGCACTGTAATGCCTCGTAGTGTCGGGTGAGGATGGTCTCCGTAGGTTTGGGAAATAAAGCCCGTTTCTACAGGCCATGGGAGTCTGCCTCTGTTTCCGGCAAAGGAGCTGGAAAGTGCCGCTACTTCAGGAGTCATCGGTAGACTGCTGCCTGCAGCTTTGGTTGCTGTGCTGTTTTCTTTTTTCGCAGCCGCCTCAGCTAGTCGGATCTCCTCCTCAATAGCTTTACGAATCATGGACTCGAGTTGTTGTTGCTGTTTTTTGGTAGCCGTGATTTGACTTCTGATGCTCTTTTCCTTTTTGGTGAGGGTATTGACTATGCCTTGTTGTTCTCTGCGCATGGCTTCCAGCTTCTGGCGCTCACGCTGCGCTTCCGCCAGGATTTTTTCTTTGTCCTGCTTTCGGATTTCGAGCAGCTCTTTTTCCTTAGCCAGTTCCAGACTCAGAGCTTGGATTTGTGCTGCCTGCTGCTTTCTACTGTCTGTGTATTGTTTCAGGTATTTCAAACGCATGTAAAGCTGATTGAAATTGTTGGAGCTGAATACAAAAGCTACAATGGATAAGTTTCGATTGAGTTTGGACGAATTGTAAATCATCCGGGCATACTCAGCCTTCAATTCCTTCAGGTCATTTTCCAGACGATTAATATCATCTTCATTTTTTTTGATTTCGCTATCCAATACTTTCACTTCCCTGTCGAGTGTGCTGACTAGCCGTGACTGAGTCTGATATTGCCTAGTGACTGCATTGAGTGAGCCAATAGTCTCTTTTTTATTGGCAGTTGTCTGCCGAAGAATAGCATCAAATTCCTTGAGCTTGGCCTGAATTTCTGCTTTTTCCCGTTCCAAATCTGCCCGCGTCCGTGATGTTTGTGCTTGCACCGGGGACAAGGTGGCCATGCTTATCAAGGCTAAGCAGGTAATCAGAAAAAGTCGATATGAAGTGTTTTTCATCAAAATTTGAAAGGAAAATTCAATGGTTCGTCTTCCAAAGTGATGGAGGTCCAGTCCACATGTAAGATGGTATTTTGAGATCCTGTACTAAGCTGATAAACAAGTTTGTAGAGTGTCTCGGAAGGGAATGGTTGACCATCTACTTCCTGAAATCCATCAAAGCTCGCAAGTAAGGAACCTCTGTCGTCGAGTGAATTTCCTGCCAGTTCAATGACTTTGGCGCTTTCAGTTCCGATTTTGCTAAAATACCTGACCTGATTTCGCACCTGCGTCAATTCATATTGAGACTTGACCCGAAGTAATCGGTCACTATAGTCAAATCGAAAAGGAGGATTAGCCCAAAGTATATTTTGGAAAAGGTCTAAGGACAAGTCCAAGCCATAAAAGTTCTTGAATTCCCCAAATGTCAGGTTGATGTCTTCTTTTCCGATTCTGTCCTTGATTTGGATTTTTTCTTGAGTGATCAAGCCCCTTACTGCTTCCATTCCAAGGCCGGGAGAAATGGTAAACCAAAGGACTGAATCCTTTTTTGAGCGAAGACTAAGCGTACCCCGAGTGACTTTTCCAGACTCTTCTTCGATGATGACCTTGGCCCGGGCACTTAAATAATTATAGCTTGGATAGCTGGGCTGAAAGCTTTCCATCCTTCCATCCGATTGGTATGGGATGACCTTTTTTGCACAGCTGGCCGAAAAAATCAATAATAAAAGAATCAGGCTGCTGCCTAAAAATCTATTCATAATATTTTCTGTCTCTAATCTTCATTGGTAGTTTTTCGGATGCTTCCGGACTATCAGCTGCTTTTTCCCAATAGTTAATGGCTTCTGATTTTTTGCCTAAATGATACAAAATATCGCCAAAATGCTCCAAAAGAACTCCGCTAGGCTCGGTTTCGCTTCGAAGTGCCTTTTTCATATATAGATAGGCATCCTCATACTCACCTAGCTGGAAAAGCACCCAAGCATACGTATCCAAAAAAGTGCCATTTTCTGGAAATCGCTTGACAACTTTGGCTGCCATTTCTTTAGCCTTCTCCAAGTTTCTCTTTTCCAGGGAAAGGAAGTAGGCGTAATTATTCAGTACCTGCTCATCATTTGGATTGATTTGTAGAGCCTTGTCAAAGTAGACAAAGGAGGAATCTTTTTGTCCGAGATTGTAAAACGAGCTACCCAAGGACCCAAAAGCAACTTGGTCCAATTGATCATTTTGTCCGGAGTTCAGCTCGATAGCTTTCTGCAGGGACTGTACGGCAACACTGTCCTTTTGCAAAGCGGATTTGACCACACCATCATAAAACCAAAACTGAGGGCTTTCCGGAAATTCGTCCACTCCCATGATAGTATATTTTTCCAGGCCTTGTAGGTCGGCATTTTCTCCAAATGAATTCAGAATGACTTGTTCTAAAATCCTCGGGTTTGAAGGGTTCAAATCCAAGGATTTTTTATACAGCGCTACACTTTCTGGAATTCGCTTTTCCTTGGACTCTCTATCTCCAAGCGTTTCATAAATGGCTGCATTATTTGCTTCATCTGCCCGCATCAAAACAGTCAAGGAATCAAGAATTCGCTCTCGTTCAGGGGTGCTGATTTCATTCAAAATACCTGCAAAGGCTCTGGCTTTTGAATCCGGGTCCAAATCAGGGCTAGCAAATGCGCTAAACAGATATTCGGTGGATTTATCAGTATCCCCTTTTGATTTTAGTAGGGTATAGGCTGCCATTTGTAGCTCAGGCTGATTGGGATATTTTACAATTTCCTCATTCACCAAATCTATGGCTTGGTCCAGACGGTTGTTGTTGAATAATATCTCTACCAAGCCCAATACAAATTGAGGATTTCCCGGTCTGGCTTCGATCAGCCGCTCACCTTCTTCAATCGCTTGATCGAGTTGGTTTTTACGGAGATAAATTCGCTGTTTTTGTTGGGTAATAGGCTCCATTACACCGAAATACCGCTCTGCACGATCCAGCACGACCAAGGCTTTGTCAAATTCTCCAGCTTGTAAATAAATGGAGGCCAAGTCCAAATTATATTGCTGATTGCTCTCCCCGTCGGCAGTGAGTTGATCGAGTATTTCAGCTGCTCTTAGCGGTTGTTGGAGATTATTGTAGATCTCTGCAACCATCAAGGCATAATATTTATTTTCAGAATCAAGTCTAACAGCCTCCTTCGCATAAGGAAGAGCCTTTTCTGGGTCATTGGCGCGGGTGTAGATTTCTGCTATTTTATAGTGAATTGCAGGCTCATCAGGATTTAGTTCCAAGGCTCTCTGCAAATAGACAAAGGCTTTCTCAAACTCACCCAAAGCCAATTGCTTGGTGTCCTCGATGAAATTCCGGTCTGACAGTGCTTCCTGCTCCTGGATTTTTCGCTCCTTTTTTGAAAGTTTTTTTTGGACTTGTCCTTGGGCGATGCTTCCTGAAAAAAGAAGTGCCAGAACAAGCAATAATCTATGAATGTGCACGGTGATTTTTTCCCTTTACTCTTTGAATTACAAACATAATGCCTTTTGCCGAAAGGCATTGAATTATTGGAACAGCAGTCCCGGATAAATCATCCCAAATGGAAATCGATTTAGGCTTTTTTTGCAAAAAATCGGTTCAGCTCTTTCCGCTCCAATACCAGAATAAGAATTATGAAAGGAATCAGGAAGGCGTTTTTAAGGAAAAATGAGAGAATTTCGGATTCGGTACTCCACCAAAATCCCAAATAACTCAGTCCAAATGCAATCAAAAGATAGGCGAAATCTTTTCCTGTCTGATAGGGAATGGGGTAAAACTTTTGACCAAAAACAAAGCAAATCACTGACATCACCACATAGCAGGCCAAGGTACTTAGAGCAGCGCCCATAAAACCATAAACCGGTACCAAAAGAATCACGACTGCAATACTCACCAAAGCGCCTACAAAAGTGATCCAGAAACTATATTGAGTCTTGTCGGTGATTTTGAACCAAATGGAAAGATTGAAATAAACACCCAGAAGCAGGTATCCCATCAATAAAACAGGGACAATGTATAATCCCTCCGCATAGCCTGCACTTCGAAGAAAAAGTGGTCCCAACCATTCAAGATTGACAGATATTGCAATCATCAAGAGGCTGCAGAAAATAATAAATGCATGCATGACCCGCGCATAGAGTTCGGGCGAGTTTTTATTTCCAGACTCCCGAAAGAAGAATGGCTCGGCTGCATATTTGAAGGCTTGAATTACTAGATTCATCAAGATCGCCAATTTGAAGTTGGCGCCAAAGACTCCAGCTGCATCACGACTGCTAAGGCCAGGATAGAAATTTTCGGGTAGAATGTATTCGAAAAGTAGCCTAGAGACCAATTCATTGGTAACTCCCGCCAAACCCATGAAGAGCAGGGGCAAGGCATATTTCCACATCGGCTGAAGGATGCTTTTTTCCAGTTTTGGACTGAAAAAGCCCGCTTTCCACCAGACAAAAGGAATAATCAAGCCATTGGCGAGTAGATTTGCTAAAAGAATGTATTCTACGCCCCAATCTGATCGGTAACCCCAGAATCCTTCGGGAATAACTCCCTGATCTATCCACATTGGAATGGCGATAATCAGTAGCAAATTGAATCCGACATTTAAGGTAATGTTGGTCAATTTGGCTGCGGCAAATGTCAGGGCTTTATTGTCTAGTCTTAGCTTCGCAAAAGGGATAGCTAAGACCGCATCAAAAGTCAAAATCAAGGCCATCCAGCGAAATAAGTAGGCCTGATCCGGATAGTCCATCCAGTTTGCGAGTTGTGGAGCAAGCAGGTAAATGCCCGTTCCAAAGACCAGAGATGTCCCAACCAAGAGGCTTTGGGCATTATTGTAGACCCGCTTTGGATCGAGGTTTTTACCAGTAGCAAATCTGAAAAAGCTCGTCTCCATCCCGTAGGTGAAGATGATATTCAAAAATCCGATCAGCGCATAAATACCTGTAAAAGCACCTAGAGCATTTTTGCTCAGGTAAGCGGTGTAGACGATGATCAGTAAAAAATTGATTGAGCGGCCCAAAATACTGCTGAGACCATAAATCGCAGTCTGACCGGCTAGTTTTTTGAGATTGCTCATGAATAGGCTATTCGCCGCTTATTCGCCTTTGAATACTGGCTTTCTTTTTTCCAAAAATGCAGAAGTCCCCTCTTTGTAATCACCAGATTTGACGCATCTGGCAAATGAATTGGCCTCAGTTTGATAGCCGTTTTCATCCGAGCGATAAACTGCATTTACACAATCCACGATCATTCCGATCGCTAAGGGTGCCTTCGACATGATTTTGTGCAGAATTTCTTCGGCTTTAGCCATGGCTTCTTCTTTAGTTGGAAGCACATGATTGACCAACCCGAGCGATCTGGCATCTTCAGCATTGATCATATCGCCGGTCATCATGAGTTCATTGGCTTTGCCTCTACCGATCAAAATAGTCAGGCGCTGGGTGCCGCCATATCCTGGAATGATACCCAAGTTTACCTCGGGCTGTCCAAATCTTGCATTTGCAGAAGCAATTCGCATGTGACAGGCCATGGCGAGTTCACAGCCACCACCTAGCGTAAAGCCATTGGTCACGGCGATTACCGGTTTTTCACAATTTTCAATCACAGAAAAAATTTCCTGACCGTTTTCGGCAAATTTCCGTGCATTCACCTCATTTAGCTCGGCGATTTCACTGATGTCTGCCCCGGCTACAAAGGCCTTTTCACCTGCACCCGTGAGAATGACTGCTTTGATGGATTTGTCCTCCAAAACAGTATCAAATACCTCCCTCAATTCTTCCAAAGTAGCAAAATTCAGGGCATTCATTTTATCTTCCCGATTGATGGTGAGGTAAAGAATTCCATCTTTTGTTTCGGCTAGGATATTTTTAAAGTGGTCCATAAGCTTCTTGTTCTGTAGAAAACAAATATACGTCTCGGGTATTCAATCCCAAATGGAGTCTTGGAAAAATCCAAAAATCGTAGGGAATACAAACCTGATTTTATCCAAGATATAAATTCAATTTAGGTATTTCAGGGCGTGGTACAGCATTTTTTCCTTACTTTTGCGGAACGAAATTTTAATCAAAACCTCAAAATATATGTCTTCAAAAAGAAAGATAACCGTAGCATACGGGGATGGAATCGGTCCGGAAATCATGGACGCTACATTGAGAATACTCGATGCTGCCGGTGCTCAGTTGGAATATGACGTGATCGAAATTGGTGAAAAGGTGTACTTGAAGGGGATTTCCTCAGGAATGGAGCCCAAAGCCATTGACTCACTTCGCGAAACCAAAGTCTTTTTGAAGTCGCCGATCACCACTCCTCAAGGTGGAGGTTTCAAGTCCCTTAACGTGACTACTCGGAAGTCTTTTGGGTTGTATGCTAATGTGCGTCCATGTAAGGCTTTTTCTCCCTTTGTAAAGACTCACTTTCCTAAGACGGATATGGTTATTATCCGCGAAAATGAGGAAGATCTATACGCGGGTATCGAGCACAGACAGACAGAGGAAGTGTATCAGACTCTTAAATTGATCTCTGAGCCAGGTTCCGAAAAAATCATTCGCTATGCTTTCGAATATGCCAAGAAATACGGTCGCAAGAAGGTGACTTGTATGACTAAGGACAATATCATGAAGCTTGCCGATGGTTTGTTTCACAAGAAATTTGATGAAATAGCCAAAGAATATCCAGAGATTCAGTCCGATCACAAGATCATCGATATCGGTACCGCTTTGATCGCAGATAGACCGGAGACTTTTGATGTGGTGGTGACTCTAAACCTATACGGAGATATCATTTCCGATGTAGCGGCTCAGGTGACAGGATCTGTAGGTCTTGGAGGATCTGCCAATGTGGGTGCTGAGGTGGCCATGTTTGAAGCAATTCACGGTTCTGCTCCTGATATCGCAGGGATGGGGATTGCCAATCCTTCCGGTTTGCTGAACGGTGCCATCATGATGTTGGTGCATATCGGACAGCCGGATGTAGCCGAGAAGATTTCCAATGCTTGGATGAAGACTTTGGAAGATGGAATTCACACTGGCGATATTTTCCAAGAGGGACTTTCTTCCAAAAAAGCCTCTACAAAGGAATTTGCTGATGCTGTTATCGAGCGCCTTGGCCAAAAGCCTGAGAAAATGACTCCTGCTGTCTTTGGTGAAGATGCTACTGAGCCAATGAATATCACCTTGACCAAAAAGCCTAAGGCTAAGAAGGAATTGGTGGGTATCGATGTGTTTATTGACTGGGACGAGGATAATCGTGATCCCAATATCATCGGAGAGCGTCTCAGAAAAGCCAATGCCGATGGTTTGCAGTTGCATCTCATTACCAACCGTGGGGTGAAGGTATTCCCAGAGGGTCTTAGAGAGACTTTCTGTACTGATCACTGGAGATGCCGATTTAAGACGGCAGACCAGAAAGTATTATCCCATAACCACATTTTGGAATTATTGACTCAAATCAAGGCTTTAGGCTTTGACTTTATCAAGACAGAGCACTTATACACCTTTGATGGGGTAAGAGGCTATTCGCTTGCACAAGGAGAATAATTTCAAAAACGAAGATTGAAATACGAAATACGGAGCACTGAATAAATGTGCGACTGAAATAAAGCTCAAAAAAGGGAGGAGAAATCTTCCCTTTTTTGTTTTTAAAAGGGTGCTCTTTTACTATCCTGTTGTTGTAGTCGCTTTTTTGTTGCCCCCAATGAAAATCAGAACACCTGCCGTTCCAAACATAATCAAGCTGTATACAGCAGAAGGGATGGTCATTTCCGAATTACCTATTAGGGTAGCGGCGATGGTGATTCCCAAGGTGCCATTTTGGATGCCTGATTCGATGGAAATAGTCCGAGCTTGTTTTGCCACAAGTCCCAAGGCCTTTGCTGAGAAAAAGCCAAAAGCTAAGGTTAAAACATTCAAGCCGAGCGCAACCGGACCAATTTGACTGAAATAGTCTACTATGTTTTCTCGCTCTTTCAGAATGGCTGCAAGAATGATCACCACGAAAAAAACTGCGGAAAAAATCCGAAAAGGTCTATCCATTTTTCGTGCAAGCTGAGGTGATTTTTTGAAAATCAACATGCCGATCGCAACCGGAATAATGGTAATTGCCAATACTGAAATCACCGTACCGAATATATTCAGCGGGGGCTGTTCTCCACCAGGAATAAAAAAGGAGATTGAGAAATTGACTATAAAAGGAATGGTAATCACCGTAATCAGGGAAGAAAAGGCTGTCAGAGTAATTGAAAGTGCCGTATCACCATTTGCCAAATGGGAAATCAGATTGGATGTAGGGCCGCCTGGGCAAGCTGCCAAAATCATCAAGCCCACTGCAAGGCCCGGGTTCAAATCAAAAAATATTGCCAATGAGAAAGCGATCAAGGGAAGGATTACCAATTGATTGATCAGCCCTAAAGTCACGGCTTTTGGATAAATAAAAATCCTTTTGAAATCTGTAACAGTCAGGCTGAGCCCCATCCCAAGCATGATGACTGCAAGAGTCAGGGGTAGAAAAACTTCAGTCAATATGTTTCCTTCCATGTTGTCAAGGTTTTAGGCTGGGAAAATATAGGAAGAAAAGCACGGTTCTGAAATTTTTATTTCACTGCCAATTTTCCTATCAGTTTTCACCCAAGTAAGAATCTTTTCAGCAAACTTGCACTTTCTCACTGCTAGCTACTACTTTGTAGAGGAATGAAAAAGAGGGTTCTCATCATCACCTATTATTGGCCACCGAGTGGAGGTTCTGGCGTACAGCGTTGGCTGAAGTTTGCCAAATACCTGCCCGAATTTGATTGGGAACCGGTCATTTTTACCCCGGAAAATCCTGATTTTGATATTCAAGATGCGAGTTTGGAGAAGGAGATTTCAAAGGATCTGGAAGTAATCAAGTTTCCGATTTGGGAACCCTACTCCCTTTTGACAAAACTAAGAGGTAAAAAGAAGTCGCATCCAGCAAGAATCCAAGAGCAAAAGGAACATAGTCTTTTAGAAAAAATGGCCATTTGGATACGTGCCAATTTACTCGTTCCTGATCCGCGGAAATTTTGGATCAAACCCTCAGTGAAGTTTCTTCTTGAAGCGGTACAGTCAGGCCATTATCAGGCCATTATCACGACGGGCCCTCCTCATTCCATGCATTTGATAGGGAAGCAGCTAAAGGAAAAAACAGGAGTTTTTTGGTTGGCTGATTTTCGAGATCCTTGGTCTGAATGGGAGTTTTTGGATACCCTTCCCATGACTTCGACTGTGAGGAGAAAACATCAAAAGTTGGAAAAAGAAGTGTTGACTCAAGCAGATTATGTTTTGACTATTTCTCCAAGCTTTCAAGCAGATTTAGAGCGTATAGCAGAGAGAAAGATTGATTTGCTTACGAATGGCTTTGATCCGGATGATCTACCCGCTGATTTTAAGCCCAAAAAAATTCATACCGGCGAGTTGCACTTGGTGTACACTGGAGTCATCGACTCTATTCGAGATCCGAGACCTATTTTGAATGCCTTAAGGGATGAGTTTTCTCAGGTTGAACAAAATATCATATTTACCTTCGTTGGAAAAGTCAGTGAGCAGGTTAGAGAATTTGTAAATAATGACTCTTGGTTGAGTGTCCATGTTCATTTCCCCGGCTATGTTAGCCATGCGGAGGTTTTTGACTACTACGCCAAGGCAGATGCGCTTGTCTTGATTCTTACCACTACTAAAAATGCCAAAGGCAATATCCCCGGGAAGCTGTTTGAATACCTTTCGACAGGTATTCCGATATTAGCTTTGGGTGATCCAGAAGGTGATACGGCGAAAATATTAAAGGAATCCAAGGGTGGAAAGGTAGTTGCGGCGGAAGACAGGCAAGGGATCCGATCTAGCCTAAATGCTTTAAGTAGCGGTAAGTTTTCACATTCAAATCCTGAGGAGATTATTCATTTTTCCAGAAAAAATCTAAGTAAACAACTAGCTGAAATACTCGATGAAAGTACCCTTTCTTGACCTAAGCAGGATTGATTCTGAACTCAAAGAGGACTTGAAGCAGAAATTCGCTGCTTTATTGGACAAGGGTGTTTTTTCAGGGGGAGAGGAGGTGGATTTATTCGAAAGATCGATCCAAGACATGCTGAATAGTAGAAATGCGATCGCCTGTGCCAATGGGACGGATGCTTTGGAACTGGCTCTTCGGGCTCTTCAAATTGGACCTGGGGATGAAGTTATAGTACCGGCACTCACTTGGGTCAGTACAGCCGAGGTTGTCAGCATAGTAGGAGCGAAGCCCATTTTTTGGGATACGGATGAGAAGGGGCTTTTACGGGCGGATTGGGTGAAAGCTATTAGCAAACAAACCAAAGCAGTGATTCCTGTTCACCTGTATGGACGAAAGGCAGATATGGAGTCAATTTGTGAGGCAGCCAAGGCCTCAAAAATTACCGTCATTGAGGATGCGGCTCAGGCTTTTGGGACGACAAGAAATGGAAAAGCAGCCGGGACTTGGGCTGATATCGGCTGCCTTAGCTTTTACCCTACCAAAAATCTAGGAGCATTGGGGGAGGCAGGCATGTGCTTGACTCAAGATGAAGAAATCGCCAAAAAAATCCGGATTTTAATCAATCATGGTCAAGTCAACCGGGATGAGCATGTTTCTGTCGGTCGCAATAGTCGAATAGATACGATTCAGGCTGCTTTTCTGAATTTGTTTTTGGGGAGATTTGATGTATTTCAAAAGAGACGAAAGGACTTGGCCAAAGTCTATCTGGAAAAACTGGGTGGACTCCCAAAACTTGGTCTGCCTGAGGATATTCTTGCTGACGATCATAACGCTCATCTTTTTGTCGTGGAGACTAACCAACGGGATGAGCTAAGAAACTTTTTGAAAGAAAAAGGAATCGGAACTGCGATCCATTACCCAAAAATTATCCCAGATATGGAGCCATATCGATCACATGGAGATTTTCCTAACGCCAGAAAGCTCACTGAACAAGGCTTGTCTCTACCCTTGAATCCATGGATGACCAAGGAGGAAGTGAATTATGTCGCTGATTCTATTGTGGATTTTTTTAGACAATAAAATAACTACAAATCCTTGTCTGTTTTGATCGATTTATTCAGTGGTAAACCCAACTGATAGCGCAGATCTTCATCTCGAAGTGGATCTGTTACGTCAACCCCATACTGGATTTTTTTGGTGTCATCGTATACAAAAGTTCCGAATAGCCGATCCCAAATCGAGAAAATATTTCCAAAATTGGTGTCCGTCCAAGGCCGCTCAAAGTGATGATGGAATTTGTGAACATTTGGAGTTACAAAAATGAAACTTAATGGCTTGTCAATCCATCGGGGTAGTTCAATATTTGCATGGGTGACGTAAGTGAAAAATACTGTACAAATGCGATAGAAAACGTAAAAGGCAACTGGAATGCCAAAAACGATCACTGTCGCAATCGAAAAGAGTTCACGAATAAAGTAATCGCCCGGATGATGTCTGGTACCAGTGGTGGCATCTACTTTCGTATCACTATGATGCACCAAATGAAACTTCCACATCCATGCTACTCGGTGCAGCATGTAATGAGCTACATATTGGGCGATAAAGTCCAAGGCCATTACCGCAATCAGCAGTTCGGCCCAAAATGGCAATTCAACCCATTGTAAAATCCCAACTTTCGAAGTACTGATCCAATAAAAGACGCCTACGGTAGCAATACCAACCAGCACATTGATTACCATGGACATGCTCAGGAATACCAAATTCACACCATCATGTTTGAGCTTGTCGTATTGATGCCTGACAAGTGGAATGACCAGTTCAAGTGTCCAAACCAAGCCCAAGCAGGCAACTACCCAAGCGAGTTTGTAAAGCGCAGGTAAATCTTCGAAGAAAGCGATATACTGTTCCATAATTCAAATAACTAGCATCTAAAATAATCAATTTGAATCCGATTTGTTGTCAAAAATGGATGGCAAAATGATTAAACAGGTCCTTATTTCTCATAGCTTCTTGCAAAATGTACCATTTCATCTATCAGCAATTGTGCATTTCGACCTTTCTCAGTAATTCGATACCCCACTCTTGGAGGGACTTCCCCATAATTAATCCGATCAACTAAATCACTTATTTTTAGAGTTTTGAGTTCTTGGATCAACATTTTTTCGCTGATGTCTGGAATTAAAATCTTCAATTCACTTAGTCTCAATTCCTCATGGCTTATTAGCTGCTGGAGAATAATTAGTTTCCATTTTCCTCCCACCAGCTCCAATGTAGTTCTTATAGGACATCTAGCCGTAACTTCAATTGGTTTATTTTTCATACACACAAAAAGGTTAGTACTGCTAAAATAGTATGCTTATTCTTTTTAGCCTAGCTTTGGAATTGAATTTTAGGATCAAGTAACAAAATCGAACCCATCTGACGGAAGCTGTTCCAGTGGGTGGTTATTCCTCCTAATGGGTCATTGGTATTACTGCTTAAATCAAATTATAAACACATGAAATGCCCATGAGAATTGCTTCTCACACAGGGGGATGCCCCGATACATCGGGGTAGGGCATTCCATCAGACCTCTAAAAAACAAATTATAATCAGATGAAAACTATCGCATTATTCGGAGCAACTGGACAGACAGGCAAGCTAGTCTTGAAGATGGCCTTGGATCAAGGGTATCAAATCAAAGCATTGGTCAGGGATCCAAAAAAAGTGGATGATTATTCAGAGAAATTAACCATTGTCAAAGGTGATGTCTTGAATTATGAAAATGTGGAGAGCACCATCAAAGATTGTGATTTGGTGGTCAGTTTATTCGGACATGTGAAAAATTCTCCAGAATGGCTTCAAACAAATGGGACTAACCATATTGTGAAGGCGATGAACAGATTTGGGATCCGAAAAATAATCTCACTCTCCGGCGGAGGGCTTCCATTTCCAGAAAAGGATCAGCCTAAATTTGCAGATAAACTGATACGGGCTATTATGAAAATAGCTTTTTCAAAAGTTCTGGATGACGCGATTCAACATTCCCAAGTGTTAAAAGAAAGCGGATTAGATTGGGTGATTATTCGGGGACCGAGGCTGACTAACGAAAAGCCAAAAGAAAGCTATCGTGTAGGCTGGGTCGGGGTCAATTCCGGGACTAAAATCGCTCGAGCAGATCTATCGAATTTCATTTTGAAACAGGTGGATTCAGACGAATTTATCCACCAAATGCCTTTTGTTAGCTACTAGGTGACTTCAAATTGCTGTTTTCCCTTTTGACAAATTCTCGAAAATTTATTGGTTTTGAACCGATGAGCTTTTCCACAGTATCTGTGGTAGGTGGAGTTGATGAAAACCTCGGTAGATAGTGAAGCATAATCATCACAAGGATAAAGGCAGTTGGGACTTTCTCTCTTCTTTTTTGAATAAAAAAATTGAGAAGATTCGGGCTTTTGAAACTTATCTTTCTCCCCAATTCCTCACTTAATATGGCTGCCATTTGCTGGAAAGTAAGTTGTTCCTGATTAGTCAGGGTATAGGCTTGGTTGATGTGTAAAACATTATTGGTTAATATATTAGCCGTAGTCTTGCCCACATCATTGAGATCAATCAATGTGAACTTTACGTTTCCTGCAGGTAGAAAAATTTCATCTTTTTCAAGAATATCTCTTTTCAGCATAGTGGTGAAATTTTGCATAAAGTAAGCAGGTCTCAAAAAGGTGAAATTAATACCGCTTTCAACAATAAGTTTTTCGATTTTATGGTGAGGGATTAAGGTGCTTGACTCAGCACCCTGAACAGACAGAAAAACGATCTGCTCAAGTCCTGATTTTTTAGCTAAATAGGTGATAGGTTCGAAATACCTCTTAACATCTGTCAAATGTGGAGGCCTCAACAAGAATAGAATATCACATTGATTAATTGCCAGTTCGATGCTATTGATATCTTCAAAATCAAAAAAAACAGGTGTGATATCAGTGATTTTTGAGAGTCTCGATTTATCTTTTTCACTTCTGTAGCAAGCTAAAATTTCAAAGCCCTGTCTATTGTTTTTAAGGGATTGAATGACTCGCTCACCCACATTTCCCGTAGCTCCGGTGATAAGTAATTTTTTCATGTAGGTTTTTGTGATGAATTATTGAGCCATCAAATAGACTCTACAATTCCTTCATCCATTATTCCAATCGGTCGCGGTTGTAAAAAGGCTATGTCTTTCTTGACTTTAATTCCTAGGAGGGTTGATCATAATATGAGCTCTGTGGGTACCAGGGTCCATGATCCAAGGCAGTCCTGGACCTGCAGGCTTCAGTGGGAGACCTGTACTTTCCGCAGTAGCCCAAGGAATATAGACTACAGATCGGGTATAAGTATTTTGCGCCTCTCCGGTTGCCCAATTGACATCAGCCTCATCAGCTGTCAGGGCATGGAGTACGGAACCCTGGTCAGGGAGTTGCAGCTTTCCTGCTTTTGCCTCAGCTTCTCGGGTATCAAAGATTTCCTGAAAACTTTTACCTTCTTTTCGCAGTGCCCATCCACGCTCCATAAATGGCTGTGCGCTGATATGGTATGAAGAAACGCTTAGCCCCTCCCGGTTTGGGTCATCTCCGAGGCAAATCGTCTGATTAGTACCTTTTCTCAATAGTGTACCATCATAGGAATAGACAGTGGCCTCGCTTCGCTGATCCTCAGGAGCAGCCAAAAGGGCCAGTTTGATTTGGATTTCTTTGCTGGGGGTATTTTGGGAGAAAGCTGAAAAGCTTAGAGATAAAAAGAAAATGCTGATTAGAGTTCTCATGAGGATTAGATTTTGATGGTGATATCAATTTAAGGAAAATCTGTAAGAGTCTTACCCCGTCACTACGGGCTTCTCCGCTGCGTTGAATTGTAATTGATGAAACGATTCCTCAAAAAGAATAACTCACCTGTGAACCTGCCTCTGGATCTAATTCGACCTGGGCGAAGACCCCAATCTCTTGCTGTAATTCTTCCACATGACTGATGATTCCGACGATTCGGTTTTCGTGGCGAAGGGACTTGAGAGTTTCGAAGACAACCCGGAGGGAGTTTCGATCCAGAGCTCCAAAGCCTTCATCCAAAAAGAAGAAACTTTGATCTGCCTGATTGAGGGCTTTGACTTTTTCAGCCAAAGCCAAAGCTAAGCAGAGGGAAGCCTGAAAAGTCTGACCTCCGGAAAGCGTTTTTAGCAGTCGTTTTTTGCCTCCATTGAGATAATCGATCACCCAAAAGGTGTTATCCGAATCAATCTCCAATGCCAGGCTGTTTTTACTGAGCTTCATAAAGCGCTGATTGGCCGTATGGCAAAGTTCACGGAGATAGATCGAGCTCACGTATTTGACAAAGCCGCTTCCTTTGAAGAGTTTTTCCAGTTCGCGAAGGTAAGTTTCCCGCTTTTCTACTTCGACTAGAAGCTTCTCCTGCTCTTTTTTCTCTTCCAGTTTTTGGTTGGTGTTTTTAAGCTCTTCTTGAAGTAGGGTCAATCGATTCTGAATCTCCCTTGACTCATTTTTGGAAAGACTTAAGTCGTTCTGCAACTGTTCAAATGCAGCTTGATCGAAAGTAACGACCGATTGATCCTGCTCCAATTCTTCAATTTTACTTTTTACCAATGCCAATTGCTGATCAAAATTCTGAATTTCCTTTGCGGTCTTTTCTGCATCGAGTGAATGCTCGAATAGTTCGATCAATTTATCTTCATCCCGAAACCCATGTTCCGCTTTCAGTTGCTCAAATTCTGCACTTAAATTTTCATTTTTCGAAGTCACAGATGCAAGTGTAGCTTTGAAATTCTTCAGGTCCGCAAGGTTGGTAGTGGCCTTGGTTCGTACTTCCAGAAGGTATTTTTGCTTGCTCTCGAGTTCTTCTGCCGCGATTTCAATATCCCGCTCGACTTTTTGGATCGTCTCCTGTACCCTCTCAGGGGATTTAGAGAAAAAGCTTTTACAAAATTCAGGATCCTTGATTTCCTCTCTTTTGGATTGGATTGCTGTGAGTGTGCTTTCCTTTTTCAGTTGGGCTTTTTGGAGGTTTTCCTGCGAATTGTCTAGCTGCTTCTGAGCTTGATCCAACTCTTTTCTGAGGATTTGAAGCTGCTTAAGGTTTTGCTCCCGCAAATGGCTCTGATTTTCCAGCTTTTCGATGAAAGCCTCCAATTCTTCGACTTGGTGGATGGATTGGGCAGAAAGCTGTGAGGTCAAATTTTCAAGTTTCTCTGTTAGAAGTGATTTTTCTGAACGGTTTCTTTTCAGGTTTTCACCGTGTGTTTGCTGATAGATTTCTTGCTCTTTGAGCTGCTGCCGAATGAGAAGGATTCTCTCCAGCTCCTCTTTTTCTTGACCGATCTTTTGCTCGATTTCGCGAAAGCTTCGGTCAGCAGCCGATTTTTCCAAAGGATTGGGATGCTCTAAGGAACCGCAAAGCGGGCAGGGTTCTCCATCCTCCAGCAAGTGGGCATGGCTATGAAGTCCGGATTTGCGAAGTAAATTTTCCCGTTTTTCATCCCAGCTATTGATCACTTCTTTTTGCGCTTGTTGCCACTGATCGAGTGTCTTAAATTCGCTCGGAATGCTGTGCCGCAATTTTTCGAGTGTGTTTTCCACATGCTTGCTTTCCTTTTCAAACTGTGAAATGAGCCTTTCCTTTTGTGCCAACTGCTCCAAAAGATCCTTCCAGGAACTCAATTGATTTTTTAATTCAGCTAGCTGATTGACATCCGTACTTGATTCGGACTGTAGGTGTATTTCTTTTTCCAGAATTTCCCTTTCCAGATCTTTTCGCTTTGCCTGAAATGTCTGAATAGCAGGAAGGATTTGATCCAGTTCATTTTTGGCAAGCTGAAACTTGGAGTCCAGTTCCTGAATTTCCAAGACTTTCTTGAGGTCGCGGATCTTTCCTTCTCGCTTGGGTCTGTCTTGATTCTTTTGCCGAAGGACAGTTTCCTCCTGCTGTAGTCGATCAATTTCCTTTTCAAATTCTACTGCGAATCGCTCTGCGTCCGTAATGCTTACCCGGTATTTTTCGACATCTTTTTGAAGCTCTTGTAGCTGATTCCAAACAGGTCTCAGGTAGGTTTTTGCGGTGATAAAATCCCTGTGAATTTGTCGCTTTTCTTCAATCTGAGGTTTCTGTGCTTGGAGCTCAGCCAAAGACTTTTGATTTTGCTGCCAAGCTTTATGTTTTTCCTGAAGGTTTTCTTGGGTTTTCAGGATTTTCTCTAGCTTTTCCAGCTCACTCATACTTTTCTCCCAATTCTTCTGAGCCTCTACTAATTGGGTTTGAATCTCTTTTACCCCTTCCTCGGAATAAGCTTCCAGGCTTTGCAATCGGGTTTCCAACCGTATTTTTTCATCTTTTACAGCACGAAGAAGATGACCCGTTTTACCTGACAAGTCAAAGCGCTCCAAGCCAAAGAGCTCCTTCATCATCTCTGCCCGTGGACCCGGAGTGAGATCGATAAATTCCCGGAATTTCCCCTGAGGAATGATTACTGTCTGCTTGAAATGCTCCTTTTTCATCCCAATGATTTCCTCAGCTTTAGTATCGATCGCTTCCCAATCTGAACCTGATTGCTGATAGAAAATATGAGAAGCCGGATCTACCCGTTCGGGATCTTTTTTATTGCGCTTGGCTTCATAGCGAGCGAGAAAGGTTTGGGTATTGTTTTTTCCAGAGCGAAAGATAAATCGAATCAGCATCTGATCGCTCTGCAGGTTGAGCATGGAGTTTTTTTCACCCCGGTCAGAGAGACGTTCGGTGCTGCCATAGAGCGCCAACAAAATAGCCTCCAGGATAGAGGACTTTCCGCTTCCCACGGCTCCGAAAATACCAAAAAGGCCAGCGGCTGTCAGGGGATCGAAATTGATCGTCTGATTTTCGCGGTAGGAGTAGAGACCTTGAATTTCTAACTGTACAGGAATCATGCGTTGGAATCTTGACTGATTACTTCTTTGAAAATTTCGAGGAGCTCTTCATTCGGTTCTTGTCCACGTTCGCTCTGAAAATAAAGCTTGAATAGGCTGAGCATGTCTTTTTCGAGATCTTCCGCTTTCAGGCTGAGCGATGCTTGCTCCTGAGGGTTTTTGATTTGGGGAATCAGATTGACGATACCGTCATGTGCCTGATTGATGGCTTTGCGGGTAGCAGCATCGATGGAGTGTTCGGTTTGATAGGTCAACTCGACAAAACAATAGGGGTGTTTTTCCAGCCAATCCAACGTATCAGGCAGATTGTCAAAGGTTTTTCGGTAAAGTGGTCGCCCTGATTTTAAGGGGATTGGCCTGTATTCAGCGGCTTTTCCAGGCTCTAAGCTGACGATGACTACTTGCTTTTCCTGGTCTGCTTCCGAAAAGGAATAAGCCAGCGGACTGCTGGAATAGACTACAGGACAAGGATTTTTATCCACCGCGTGGTAGCGATGTAGATGTCCGAGGGCAGCGTACTGTATTTGAGCGGGTAAATTTTCTGTAAAAAGTGCCTGTGTACCGCCCACATGTAGGATTGGGCGCTCTGACTCAGGTTCGGCTTCTAGCGGAGCTCCTTTTTTGGCAAAAAAGAAATGTCCGACAAAGGCATTCATTCCATTAGAATCACAGTATTGATCAGCGAGGTTTTTCCATTTATCAGCAAGGAGATTCCGAAATTCTTCCTCCCGGTTTTCCTCCCCTAGATAGGTGCGTAAGCTGACCTCATGCGCATAGGGAGCCAAAATCAACCGAATAGGAAAGTTAATTTTTGGAAGCCTTAATTCCATAAAACCGCTGTCTGTCCGTAGAATCTCGACTCCTGAGTCCAGTGTTCCACTGGGAATAAGACTGTCATAGCGGGAATAAAAAAAGATGCCCATTTCCCGAGCAAGGGGATCGGGTGCTTCGACAAATTGGGAACTGTCATGATTGCCAGAGATGGCGATGATGGGACGATTTCCATTTTTGGATAGTCTGCGGAGCGTTTTGTAGAGCAATTCCACGGCTTCGTGTGCCGGATTGAAACTATCGAAGATATCACCCGCCAACAGGACAAGGTCAACCTCCTGTTCATCGGCAATCTGGCAGATTTCATCTAGAACGTGCTTTTGCTCTTCGATTCTGGGAAATTCCTGTAGGCGCTTGCCAAGGTGCCAATCTGCAGTATGAAGGATTTTGAGCATTTGGAATGAAAAAACTTGAATTTAAAATCTTAATCCAAGATACCTGATGGAGGGAGATCCTCCAAGGGAAAAACTAAATTGGACAGAAATTGGCATTTTTGTTTACACGGGACTGCCAATGAATCAAATCCTGTTCACTTTTATATTGATGCTGATTTTCTGGCTGTTTGGGTCTGTTTTTACCTCAGGAATTTTGGTAAAAATGAATCCATAGAAGGGTTCATCGCATCGAGCCTTCGAGTCTCTTTTTCAGAAAATTTACTTTAGCCTCTTGTTCGGACAGGTTTTAAATCCGAAAACTTTATATAGAGGACAAAATCCGACAAAGGAAGTAATTGTGAATAATATGGCTACTCCCAAATCAATAAAACCTATTGTTCCGGTAACTGTATTGGTGAAAAATAGCGTGAATAATACCGCAGCGAGAATTATTCTTATCCCAATATCAAGTAATCCCATATTCTTCTCTAAAATTCTCATGGCTTACTTTGGTAATTATAAGATTATTGGGTTTTGATTAAATGTAAATTTAATTGATTGCGATTTATCAAATCAATAGCGAAAGTCAATAGATTTTTTACCCTCACAAGATATTAACCGCCCAAAATTAACTTGATCTTGAATGCATTTGTTCATAATAGGCTCAATTTTATTGCCTTAAGGGTAAACTAATTGAGTCTTCAAAGCCTACTCTTCTTCGATCTTCGAAAGAGTGAAATTCAGATTTTCTAAATAGTCCCCATCTATCAGCGGTTTGATTTCAAATTCGATGATAATTTGATCCACATTGGCATTCAAAAACTCCAGCTGTTTAGGATCTATCTCCAACTGGTAATTCCCTGGGAGTAAACCAAATGCGTAATAGGATCCATCGGCAAAAGTCCGAAGGGTTTCTATAAGTTCACCTGTTCCTTTTTTGGTAAGTAGCAATCTAAGTCCGCCTATTCCTTGTTCTCCGGACTTTTGCTTCATAAGCACTGCCCCTTCTATGATCCCTGTTCGGTAAAGCGGAATATCGATTACCTTGAATCGGTTCGGTTCAGCTACGAAGCCAAATTTCTTTTCCTTAGGTGCCAAGGTTGGATCGGGTAAGGCTTGGGTATCAATCTCCAAGGCATAAGTCCAATAACTCTGCAATTGGGTGATTCTCAGTACGCCATCAGATCCTAATAGCATATTTCCGGATTTATCTAGACGCACCGCTTTTGCAGGGACTATTTCCTCACCCTTATCAAACTTCCCATTTTCATTTTCATCAATGAACATCCGCACAGATACTCCTGATCTAGACACTTGATCTCGATTGGAAGGTAATAGGGCTCCCGCTACTGGATCTATTCCGATGGATCCACTGATGCTTTGTCGAGCGGAATACCCTTGTTTTCGTGTAGAAAATTGGGTTGAAGATCTGAAGAAGTTAAAATCATACAAAAAGCCAATCTGAAATTGTCCTGAACCATTGATCAAATCCCGATCATAAGCCATGGTTAGACGTCCCAGTTTAAATAGTGTTTGTGAAACTTGGATATTCAGATTAGACAATTGGGAGGAGGCAGTATTGTACCTGACTTGAGATCGGATAAACATCCCTTTCACAAAAACAGGTAAACTGGGGCTCCGTGGAAGGGAATAAGTGAAGGAGCCTGTCAAAATTCCGGGGGCAAATTCCGAGGAGAGATCATCACCACTGCCTTGACCAAAAAGCTGTGCCCGATAATTGAATCGTGCAGCCAGCTTTCCAAGCTGCATATTAAAGTCAGCCTGGAGATTCCCCTTGTATCCATCCATTAGCCATTGCTTTTCTCCACCGAATCGAATCCCCGAAAATCTCCCGAAAAGCTTAAATGGAATAAAGACGTTCAGATTGGCATCACGGATCGGCTGGCTACTCGCATTCTCTTCATTTGGAAGAGTCAGATATTCGGTAGCCTGCGTACTGATGTTGATATTATTAGCATAAAAAACACTCGCATTGGCTCGATAGTAGCGCTCGGGCAAATAATCTACGTTGAAGAGGTATTGCTGAAACAAACGAGTAGACAACCCAAAGGAAGTATTCTGTCTACTTATGCCAAAGTAGTCCCCATAATTTATGCCTGCACGTATTGTCGTTGACTTGCTCAATCCAAATGCAAGGTCCGCATGCCCCACAAGATCGGACGGAAGGGAGTCTGCTGCATTTTGAAGCCGACCTCCTTGAATATTGTAAGCCAAAAACCCCTTGGGCAGGAAGGAGAAAGGGATCTGCAATTGACGATCCTGAACGATCACTTCTCCCTGAGGCGTATAGATTCTGAGGGTTAAACGGACCGTGCCATAGGTTACCGGGGCATTAAACCGATAGTAACCAACTTCGTCGGCCCGCATAAAGTCAACCAATTGCCCCCCAATCAATAGCTCTACCTCTGAATCTCTTTCAGTGTAGCCATCGATCACATAGACATCCAGTTCTTGCCGGGGAATTACAGGATTGTTTGTCAGTGAAAAGCCCGTCAAAGAAACGGCGTCTGTCAGACTGGTTGTGTTGATTTGACCTAGGGTGATGCTACTCAGCAGGACGTTTTTGTTGGGCTCTAATCCTCCCGGCAATACATATCGCCAGCGCAATCCCGAGAATTGGCTGCTCAAGCCCTCTGGACCTACAGAACCGGTGTAGGCCCCCTGAATATCCCCACCTAAAAACTCGCCACCGGCTCTGAGCTGAAAGGAGGTAGCTGTATTTTCGGAGGATTGATCAAAATTGACAGCATAGTCCAGCATACCCAAACCTAAAATTGCCCGATCTCGAGGCAAGGCCATAGGAATATCTTCCTGAGAACCTCCTCTTGCCATTAATTTTTTTCGGATAGCCTCCCGTTTCCTTTTCTCTTCGATCGGAAGTGGACGCTCCGATTTGAGGGACATAGAAAGGGCATAGGGATTTACTGTAAACTCGATGCCAAATATTCGCTGGAAATACTCCGGATGGAGAAAAAGGTCGAGTTCACCCAGGTAAAACTTATCTGCAGGAAGGGGTTCGGATACTCCATTGATCCAAATGAAACCTGCTACAGGGTCGATTTTCCAAATTTCTTCTGGGCTGGGATAACCTCCTTGCAGCCCCAGTTTATTATCTGTTTGTTCGTAAGGAATCTCAGTGAGGCTAAGGAATTCACCGAGTGGTAAGAATGCTACATCTTCAAAAAAGGCGGCATTTACATAATATTGTCCGATGGATGGGTGGGAAAAAGTCAACAGGGCTTCTCCATCAGGTTCTTGCTGAGCCTGCAGTTCGGGTATGGAACCTAGGCAAAAAGCAAGTATTGAAAGGGCACAAAAAACCCGCTTCCAGAAGAATACAACTGGATTCATTATGTCCACCTTGACTGATTGTTAGGATGTTTGGAGAAGGATTTTTTTTGATTTAGAGCGTTATGCTCAGTTTCTTGCTAATCGGAGGAGCCTGAACCAAGTCCGAACTGGAGATGTCAGAGCGCTCTGTTTTGAATAGGAGCTCTACTTCATATTCTCCCGGAGTAATTTCCTCGGGAAGTGGAATGGAATAACTTCTAAAACCTTCGAAATACATGGCTACCGTCTGCTGATGTCTTGCGACTATTTCACCTGAATTCGATTTCACTACCGCTTCCAGGCTTCCTAAATATGGGGAATTGCCCGATACAGTGAATTTAGAATCTACTTTGATAAAATTTTCCTTTCTGCTTGCTGCCAGTTCTTGGAACTCCAATCCTGTGGAGGTTTCTCCATTTTTTTGAAAAACGGCTATGACTTGCTCCAATCTTAAGCTAATCTGCGTACTGATGCCCTCGGTGATAGTTTCTTCTACACTAGCGGTTTGTTCATTGGAGGCTACCTTGACTCGTGTAAAATACATTCCATCTGGTCTGTTTCTATCCGGACGGACTTGGAAGCGCACTGCTTGTTGTTGACCTGGAGCCAAAATAAAAGATCTCGGAAATGTTCGAATTCGGTCTCCTAAGCCAGACTGATTTTCTCTGATACTGTCGGAATAGATCATCAAAAGATTCCCTTCAGCATCATTACCGGGGTAGCCAAACAGAAAGCTGATATTAACTTCTTGAGGTTTATCCGAACCATTAGAAACGTACATAGTACCGATCCCATTTGCATCAGCAAATACGGTAGTCGGAGCTAATGAAACTTGTGCTTGAACAATGCCAAAGACAAGTAGAAATTGAATCGATAGGATGAGAGATTTCATTGATTTTTGAATGAAACACCGGTAGAAATAATCTTTTCTACCGGTATTCAGTTGATTTGAATTAATTATAAGTTGCGGTCAAAGTCAAAGTGCCTGTATAAGAACCACTTTCTTGATCAGCAGCCGCATTTACTGTAGCTCCCACATATACATAGGTGCCATTTTTTCCGTCGACAGTGGATGTAGGAAATGTGATCGAATTTGAAGTAGCGACATTTAATTTAGTCAAACTGGAGGCTTCAGTTCCATAGCCAATTGAAGTCACCGCAGTACCATCTTGGTCTTCATTAAAGATGATCGGCATTTTTGTATCCCCATTAGCTAATTCCGTCAAGTTATTGAAGGAAAGTGTCACACTAGAACCAGCACCGGCAAATACTTTAAAAGAACCTGCTTGGATGCCTGCAGTAGAGACACCAGAGTTATCTGAAGAAAATGCGGTACCTCCTGGGGAAATATACTTTTTCGCACCTTTCATCACCTGACCGAAGTTTAAGTCTGTTGCTTTTTCTACTGAAATAGCATCAAATACAGTAGCCGATGCACTCATGTCAGCAGCTCTGTTTTGCGCCTGAGCTGTTACTCCGAATCCAATGGCGAAGGCCGCCACAAAGATAATTTTTACTAGTTTTTTCATAGTTTGTACTTGTTTGATTTTAATTGTTTAAGGTTTGTTTTTGTGTTTCAATTTTGATTTTACCTAGGTAGTGAAAACTGACTTTCAGGACCTCTTGCAATCTTGAAATAGTTAAATTTTGATCAACAGTTCCTTAAATCACTTTCACTGTTACAAATATACTGCAAAGATGATTTAAAACCCAAATAAATGTATTTGAAATACATAAAAAATAATTTCAAAGTAAAAACCGTGTTTTTTGGATTTCTCAAATAAATAAGTAGGATTATAAAAAATGAAAATAATTGACCAATAATTCAAAAAAAATTGTATTTTACTAATATTAAATTTAACCGAAAAAAATTATTTTTTATCTATAAAATCAGGGCTCTTTTAAAAGAAATTTTAACTCATCAGAAAGAATTCTATTTAAATGATAAATTTTTAAGAATCAATGCCTAAAAAGAAAATATTGATTCATGGTAAACTCCTTTATTTTGATGGAATTCATATTGAATTCAAACAAGAAATACTGTAATTAGGAATCAGCTAAGGCAGCTAAAAACTGAGACTAAGTCAGGGTGTTTTCGGACTTTTTTTTGCTCTTGTCTGTGAGTCTTTTGAGAGAATTTTTACAAGACAGATTTCTAAACTTTACTACTTCAATTGAATGGAAAATTTGCAAGCTTTAGCTAAAAATTGTGAAGTCAAAAAATCGATACTTCTACTTTTACCATGAGTTTTGAGGAGTTGAATTTCTCTTTTAGAAGTCAGATCAAAAGTACTCCAAAATCAAAGTGGTACCCGGGAATAAACTGGGAATTCCCAACCAAGCTCGAACTGAAGTTTGACGGGGTGTTTTATTTCTAATTAGTAGGGAAGACCGATCGAATTGCATTATTGCCGGAAGTCTTTCATAAGCTTTGGATGATGAAAGTTCATCCGTTTGATCATTCAAGAAGTAAATTGGAAAATTAATCTGAATTCCTTTTTCATCCCGAAGATCCACCAAAAACTGATTATTCTCCATGCTTTTCATTTGGATCCAGGTGAGTGGAATTAGTGTCCCGTCTTCAGCAATCAAAGCAAAGTCTACCTTTTCAGATTCCGAAATTCCCGAAGAAGAGGAAGTTCTAGAATTCCCTCCTTTTGTGCTAGTTGCAGAAGGAGTCTTAGAGCTCAGGCCTACCCCGGCTGGGAGTTCAATACTGATTCGGACAGGTTGACTTTGAGTGAATCCTTTTTGTAAAGAACCAAGGCCAATGCCCAAGACTAAGAAGAATACCTTAATCGCCACCTGATACATATACATTAATTAACACTTCACCGATATAATTTCCTGCACTAACCTGTCCGATCGGACCTAAAGTGCCATAAACAAACAGGTAGACTGTTGATTTTGGTCGCGCATTTCCATACAATTCTGGGTTTGGAGGAAGTGGTACACCTCTTCTTCCTGCATGAACCGGAAAAGTCACGCTTGTGAAACCCAAGGGTACATCCATCGATGATCCGAGGGCGGCAATTTCATTGGGTAGTCCCTGATTGCTGTATGACATTTGTAAGGCGAAAGGGATAGTTCCATTTTCTGGATCGCCTTCTTTAGCCAGAAAGTTAGGGGCCTGAAGTTCTACTGTAATATCAAATTCAGAAGGTGCTTCAATTTCAAAAATGGCAACTTGCGGGTCATTTTTAGCTATTGCGATAGCGGGTGTGTTGGCTAGAAGAACCTGCTGCTTTTCATTGAATCTCAAGGAAGAAATCACCGATCCAATTGACCGAATGCTTACATCCTCGCTTCCTGTCCAAGTTGAGAAATTGATCCGCTGAGCAATCGCCTCGCTGATCACTAGATTTGATAAAAGTAAAAGCCCTACCAAAATTGCAATCTTCTTCATCACATATATTCAAATTCTATGACAAATTCTGATACATAATTACCCTGAGTAGCCTGGGAAACGTCCAGTTCGGCCCCCAGCCAAATAAATACCTCACCTATCGGGCCGATAGTGACATCAGCATTTCCCTGCGTCAACAAAAAACTGGCTGATTGATTGTCTTCTGGAGCTGCGCTCAGGGAATAGACTGCCTGGACTACTCCAATTCCTTCATTTTGCTCCACTAAAGTTTCTCTTGGGGTAAAATTGATCTGAACACGGGCATTTGGACTTCCCAAAATCTTAAAAAGTCCAGCATAGGTGCTCGTGATCGGATTTACCGTAATGGTATTTCCGACTATAGGAGGACTCACCAAATCCATATCCCGAATCGTGATCATCTGAAGATTTTCCATCACCACGGCTGTCGCCTTGATGGAAAAGGAGGACGATTGAGCATAAGTTTGCAGCGCAAAAAACCCAAAAAGCAAAATCAGGAATAATTTTTTTGACATTGAATTATAATTTAATTGCTTTTTGGACTATCAACTGAATACTCGTTTGAAGATGAATTAGATACACTCCTTTTGGTAGATTAATTGCATTTGGTATCCATTCCAAAGTGTGAATTCCGGCTGGGTAAAGTTGCTTTTCGAAACTTCCGACTTCTCTCCCCTGCATATCGTAAATTTTGACTTCAGCAGCATCCTCTACTGGTAGATAAAATTTGATCATCGTACGGTCAACAAAAGGATTAGGGTAGGGGCTGTAGAGTTTTGGTATTTCGGGACGATACTCTGGATTGGCTCCATCACCTGTGTAGCCGATAATGATCGTAAATGGACGAGTGATTTGACCGCTTTTAGTTCTGAAATTCTGTCCTTCCCCGTCTTTGATCTCATGCGAAAATACCACCGCTTGTGGTTGTTTCATCTCCCCGTCCTCTGTTCGAATCCGCATATTGGTAGAAGTGGGTGCCTCAAAGCTGAATTCATAAGACTGCACCTCACTCATATCAATAGCAGTTTTGGAAATGTGGTCCATCAGTACTACCGGTATATCAGCAGGCCAATCAAGTGGTAATTCCCAGTTTAGGGTATAATTTCCAGAAAAAGTCTGGCCATTCTTGGCGGCTGCCACGTAAAGCGGGATTGATTTTTCGCCCTGCTCAGGCAAGCTTAAATGGTTGATTACTAATGGATCCAATTGATCTGGAGATCCTAAAGAGTAGAGGTTGAGCCAGGTGCTATTGAGAGACTCTAGTTGGAATGCATCCCAAGGGTCTAAGCCATCTTCTCCCTGATCGGAAATTCTCAGACTGGCATTCGCTTTTAATCCCTCTCCCTGAATCGAAAGATTAATTTTTGAGGTATTTGCTCCTGGCACTTCACTCATAACTCTTCCGTAGAACATGCTTGAAGCAAAGGACTTAGCCTCATTAGAAAGAGTCAGGCTCGGGTTTTCTTGGTTTGTTCTTACCCAGAAAGCTTGATAAGGAGCGATCAACCGCCCTGTCTCTGGTGTATCTTCTGTCACTTCTCTAAAATCTCCCTGGCCATTGTTGAAATTCTGATCCCAGATGTAGATAGTTTCATCGATTCCAGATTTAGTCCAGCCACTTTCTTTGAAAAAGTCAATAAAACTGGCTGTTGGATTGGCAAGTAAATTGAAGCCTTCCACGGCGCTTTCCACTTGCGTGTAGGTCCCTGACTCTACATTGCCTTTGAAGTCTTCATTGCGTGGAGTGTAGGTCACTCCAAAATCAAATCCACCATTGTTCAAATTCACCTCAGACCCCAAAGCGGATAAGGTTATGGGGAGATTATCGGTGTAATTGCCAGATGAAGCCTTGGAACCTCCGTCAAAGACATACACATAGTGGCCTCTTCCATTCGGAACTTGCTCACTTATATTGGAAGGTTGTCTCCATCCTTGCAGGGTAGTGCCACCATCTGTTTCGTCCCACCAAAGTACATTGGGCTGAAGGCTAGGGTTGGAGCTTCCTGTAAAGCCTTGACTTTCTAGCCCAGTCAAGAAATTGAGGTAAGTTGCTCCGTTTACAGGAGAACCTAGCATTCTCCATCCTTTCACCCCAGTCAAAAGTTGCTGTACTTCGATAGTAGGGGCACTGATTCCTAGATTACTGTATTTAGCTCCTGGATTCAACACGATCCGGGAAGCATCATTAGTGTTTAGATTAGATAATAAGTCTGCGGTGAAGGACACTCCATTTTTCACAACAAGCTCCGAGGAACCATTCAAAGTCATCCCAAGGTCAACTAGAAGTGATTCATCCAATTGAAATGAACCTGAATTTATGACTAAATCCAATGTAACTTCTAAAGGTCTATCCAGTGTGACTACCGAGCTATTGTCAATCATCAGAGAGTTGACCACTGATGGTAAGCCGCTTCCTATCGATTGGGCTTCGGACCCATTGTACATGTAATTAGCTTCATTGCTGAAAGTACGGGTTCCAGTATTTTGAATTGCTCCATTATTTCCTGAAAGACTTATTCCATCTGGATGTGCAATAGCTAAGGTTGCCCCTTTGTTAATCGTTACATTTCCAGCTCCATTTACAGTGCCTTCGGCTGGGAGACTAAGGATTCCTTCATTCCCTACAGTCAGCGTTGAGCCTGAGTTTAAGCTTAAGGATTTTCCGGAGGCTAGACTCAGTTCACCTTTTCCGTTTATGCTGACTGAACCTGAGATAGAAAGATTGTCTGAGACATTGACCTTGGTGTTTTCTCCCGAAATCATCACCATGGAGTTTGTCCCAGGTTTGGAGTTGATCTTTGCAAATTGTCCATTCGAGAACTGCTGCTCCCAGGTATTTTCATCCTCCCAGTTGCCGGAGCTTACCGCACGGAATTGGTTGACAGGCTTCGGGTAAGTGATAATGATTTTGCCTGAGCCTCCATTACCGCCTTGATTTGAGCCAAATCCAGAACTGACTGAACCTCCTCCACCTCCTCCAGGGGAGTTTCCATCATTTCCATTTCCACTCGATTGCGCAGATCCGCCGCTTCCGCCATCTCCACCCCCATTTCCTCCAAAATTATTATTTCCATTACCCCCATTTTCTCCAGGAGTACTTCCTTCTCCACTTCCTCCATTTCCACCGTTGCCATTAAATGTTCCAAAAACACCAGCAGTTCCTTGGCCACCTATTCCTCCATTGGCACTCATTAGCTCGGTGCCTCCGATTTCTATACTAGAAAAACCACCATTTTGACCATCAGTATTAGCGCCTCCTATACCACCCACACCAACATTGATGCTAAGTGTTTGTCCCGGAGAGACTGAAATGGTGGCTGAAGAGTAGGCTCCGCCTCCGCCTCCGCCACCTCTACCAGTGCCGAAAAATGCACCAGATCCACCGCCGCCTCCACCGCCGCCCCAAGCTTCGACCATAATGCTGTTCACACCCGGAGGCACAGTCCAAGTGGTACTGGTATTGAATTCTTGTATTGCATCTTCGGTACCAAGGGCTGTAAATGTCAGAGAAGTGAAACCTGAAGAGCTTGCAGTTAGTGTATTTTGGCCAGGAGTCTCACCCAAAATCCAAGAAGTCAAGGAGGCTATCCCTGCCAAATTCGTAGAAACTGCCGTGGTTGGTTCAATATTGCCTCCACCAGAAGTGACGGAAAAACTTACCGAAACCCCTGAAATTGGATTCCCAAAAATATCCTGAACCCTAACTGCTGGAGGAGTGGTGACCGCCAATCCTGTTGGAGCCACCTGTTGGATTCCCGCATAGCGAGTGAATAATGCAGCAGGTCCTACCGAGATAGCAAATTGCCCACTGGAGGTAGAAGTTAATCCCTCGGATTCTGCCAAAATCACCTTATCATTTCCCACCAAGTCAATGTTTAATCCCGAAAAAGTCGCCAAACCATTGACTGCCTGAAGTTCGATTTCCCCGCGTAGCTCTCCAGATCCTGATTCCAAACTTAAAGAAACAAGGACTGAAGCACTTTCTACCCGGTTCCCATCTGCATCCTGAATTTCAATAATCGGCTGTTGAGCAAAAGGTTGTCCCGCTTCTGTCGTACTGCCTGAGGGGTCTTGTACAAAGACCAGTTGGGTCGGAATGGCATCCACCGTAGTGATTTCTGGGGAGGTTCCGAATAGTCCTCCTGATCCGGAAGCAGTAATTTGAGTTGTAACTCCTACTGAATTAGCGACAGTAAATTCTATGGTGGCAATTCCATCTCCGTCTGTAGTGGATGTGGAAGATGAGAATGTGCCAGAGTTTCCATTCAGCTCGGACCAGGAAACTAATCTTCCCGCTTCTGATACAGAATTCCCATTGACATCTGCTAATTGAGCTGTGATGGTAATCGAGGTGCCTTTTTTTGGATTTTGAGAAGAAACGGTGACTAGGTATTGAGTTGGGTTTGACTGGATTTCAAAGAATATTCCCGAGACAAAATCAATGGTGTAATTGCCACTGGAACTGCTTAGGCTTCCCTGCCTGATTTCATAGAAGCCGGCAGATTCACCTGCATCCCGTGAGAGGTTGCCCGAGAGAATGGAGGGGTCATCAGCAAAGGCAAACCCAGATGCTTGATAGCTGAAAGAGCTAGGGTCTGCCTCACCTAAAAGTTTGAATTGGCCTGCATAAGGGGTAATGGTAAGATTCTTAGGAGTGATGGAAAAATTTGCTCCTGTGAAAGCTATGGTATAACCTGGAGCAGCAAGATTTCCTTGATTGATGGCGTAGGTCCCTACGTCTTGACCATTAGCTCTAGATAAAGAGCCAGTAATAATACTTGCATTGTCATTCCCTTGAAAACCAGATACCGAATAAGTCAAGGTTGGGTCGGATTGCCCATAAACCTTGGTGATTGGATTAGCTATGACTGTTAAGACCTTTGACTGGATTTCAAAGAATATTCCCGAGACAAAATCAATGGTGTAATTGCCACTGGAACTGCTTAGACTGCCCTGCCTGATTTCATAGAAGCCGGCAGATTCACCTGCATCCCGTGAGAGGTTGCCCAATAGAATGGAGGAATTATCAGCGTAGGCAAACCCAGAGGCTTGATAGCTGAAAGAGCTAGGGTCTGCCTCACCTAAAAGTTTGAATTGGCCTGCATCAGGGGTTATGGTAAGAATCTTAGGAGTGATGGAGAAATTTGCTCCTGTGAAGGTTATGGTATAACCTGGAGCAGCAAGATTTCCTTGATTGATGGAATAGGTGCCTACGTTTTGACCATTAGCTCTAGATAAAGAGCCAGTAATAATACTTGCATTGTCATTTCCTTGAAAACCAGATACCGAATAAGTCAAGGTTGGGTCGGATTGCCCATAAACCTTGGTGATTGGGTTGGCTGTAACCGTTAAAACTCTCGCTTTGCCTTTAATTGCTATGGTGAAGGCATGGGGAGAATCGAAATCTCCCGATAGGTTGAATGGACCTGGGTTCTCGTTTGAGTTAGTTGAATTGCGAGATGCGGAAGAAACTCGAACTCTAGAGGTTCTTCTATTGCTTGAGTTTGCTACTGTAATTAAATTTCCATATCCACTAGGAGGTCCATCAACGTCATTTTCGGTAACTCGATTGGTTATAGCTGCTAAAAATAGCGTAGGGCTGGCTGACCAAGAAGTGGTCAAAGAAGGTGGAACGGTAGTGTTTTCATCTTCGACAACTGCCTCGGGAGTACCTTCCCAATTCGATATCCGGTAGGTAATTGCAGCAAGTCTTCCATCATCGTCTAACCTGATATTTTGGATGGTCCCTTCGCTACCATTAGCCTCTCGATAGATGACATATGATCGACCATTACTGTTTCTTGTACTTAATTGACTCCATCCAGAGGGAATACTGATTGACCTACTATGTTGTGGTCTCAAAATCATCAAAAGCAAATCCCCATTTTGGATTCCATTTGGTAAGTCTACATCATGATTATCCGGTCTCGAATTATTCTGAAATGTAGCGGTGGATTCGATTACCGGGAACTGAGCCTTTACCTCTGAAATATTGCTAAAAAAGCCTATGCAGGCCAAAAGCCAACATAGCCCCACGACTTTCATTTGAGCTGAAAACCTCGAAAGAATATTTTTGGAAATTCTAGAGATCATAGGTTTTTTTCAAGGGTAAATTCGTGTTCAGTACTTTGGTCAAAATTGTACAAATTCAGTTTAGGGCTACCGGGAAGAGATGGGTGTCTAATCGTGCGCAAATATGCATGCTAATATTTGAAACGCAAAAAAATGTATTTCAAAATATTATTTATGGTTTTGAAATTCAAAAAAGTGTCTTTTCCTTCAAAAATATTTAAAGTTTAAAAAGTTATAAATTCTTTCTTTCTTTAATTGAAAATTGACTTATTCTAATATTTGATTAGGTTTTTATAGGGTTATAAGTTTCTCTAAATTTTTTATGATTTTCTATTTTATCTCAAGCAAAAAAAGTGAGAAGAGTTGAATGCCTTGAATGGAACTTAATCCGGAAGCATCTTGCTTTACTCTCCCACCGTCTAGGGACAAACAACATAGAAGATATTCCCACAGGCTTATTTGAGTACCAATATTTGAATATTTTATCTCCAACCATTTGATTATCGGTAGATCTATGCTGGAAGGAAATTGGCATTCTTGTTGACCTGAATCTGCTGATGAATAAATCTATATTCCCGCTCCTTTTACTTCTGATTTTTGGATTTCCCAGGGATAGCAGGGCTCAGGGAGCGGATTCTGTACAGATTCAGACAGGATGGGCGAGTTTTTATGGCAAGCGCTTTCATTTGCGGAAAACCGCCAACGGGGAGATCTTTCATATGGACAGTCTGACGGCTGCGCATAAGTATCTTCCATTTGGTACCCGGGTGAAGGTCACCCGATTGGATACCGGTGATACGGTATGGGTGCGAATCAATGACCGCCTACCAAAAACCTCCAGAAGGATCATTGATTTGTCAAGGCATGCGGCCTCCCTGCTTCACATGCTCGATGATGGAATCACACAGGTCAAACTTGAAGTACCTTCGATAGATGCCATGAATGAATTGTATGATCAATTTGAAGGGGAGGCGCCCGGTACACTCCGGATTCGGTATTTTGAGGAGGCTATAGTATTTCGAAAAAGACCGACTTCCTGGGCTTGGCCGATTTGGTAAGGGGTTGATTCTTTGAAAAATAGGATCGTTTTGAAACTAAAAATATTCAATCAATATAAATTGACTTTTTACTTCGGCTAAATAGGGTGTTTTCAAGCTCTTGGGGTATCATATAGCTTTCTTGAACGCGACTTAACTTTTTTGTATCAAACCCAATTCACCATTTTTAACAGTCTTTTTTTACATCAATTTTTGTTTCAATCCAATTAATTAGTTTATTAGGGTTCTAACGATTATTTAGATGAACTACAACCGCTATTTTGTGCTTATCTTTTTGATGGGCTTCAGTTTTTCTTGTCAGGAAGACACCGAAAAGCAGGAAGAAATCCCTGCTGAATCTTTCAGAAATGAAGTGGCCGCCACGGAAGTCCGGGTGGCGAAGGCCGAAACCAAAAGCTTTGACTACCTGATCAATGCCACCGGGAAACTGGAGGCTGCCGCCCAAGTCAAGGCGGTCATTGAGCAACCGGGCTATCTCATCGAGCTACCTATCCGTGAAGGTCAGTCTGTCAGCAAAGGGCAGGTGATTGCCAAGCTCGACCCCACCGAAGCGGAGATCCGGCTTCAAAAAGCCCAAATCGCCCTTCAAAATGCGCAGGCATCCTTCGAAAATGACAAATTGGGTTTCTCCCGTGATTTTGCATCAGGGGATGAAGAGCGAAAGTCATTTTTAGAACAACAGCTCAAAGCAAAGAATGGCGTCTTTCTCGCCGAAATCGAACTCAAAGAAGCCGAACTCAACCTCGAGCGCTGTGAAGTAAAAGCCCCAATCAGTGGGAAAGTGGCCGATCTCAAATTTAAAATGGGCAGTCTCATCAGTTCCAATGCAGAGCTTTGTGAAATCCTCAGCACCAATAATCTGGAGCTTCGGGTGAAAGTACTCGAATCAGATATCAGCCTGATCTCTATCAATCAAAAAGCGGAAGTTTATCCGGTTTCTAATACCCAAGAAGCTTTAGAAGGCAGAGTGATCGCGATCAATCCCAAAGTGGATGAAAATGGCCTAGTGGAAGTGGCCATCCGATTGACAAGTTCCCAAAATCTTTTGCCGGGTATGAATGCCCGGGCAATCATCCGCGCTCCACAGTCCAATTCCTTGGTTGTTCCCAAAGATGCGGTGGTCTATCGCTCCGGCCGGGCGGTGGTCTTTACCATCGAGGACAATGAGTCCCGCTGGAATTATGTGGAAGTAGGAAAGGATAATGGGCAGGAAATTGAGATTTTGGATGGTATCAGCTCAGGCAGCACTGTCATCACCACCAACAACCTGCAACTTGCCCATCAAGCACCTGTTCAAATCGTAAGCGAATAAGTCATGGTAAAATTTTTACTCGCGCGGCCGATTGCTGTATTCATGACTTTTTCGGCCTTGATGGTCTTTTCATTCATTGTTTTGCGGATGTTGCCGATTTCACTTCTTCCGCCGATTGATGTGCCGCAGATCGTGGTCAAGGTCAATTATCCCAATGCTTCTCCGGAGGCTATCGAGCAAAATGTCCTCCGGAACATAAGAGAAGGCTTGATTACTCTCAATGGCTTGGAGGAAATGGACTCCAAAGCTGGCTCTGAAGTGGGTACCATCCGGCTTACCTTCGACTATTCCACGCAGATGGAACTGGCCTACATCGATGTCAATGAAAAGATCGACCGCATCACCAACTCACTTCCAGAAGGCCTGACCCGCCCGGAAGTGATCCGTATCAATACCTCAGATATCCCCGTAGCCCGTGTGCAGGTCATTCCCAAAGAGGGAGTGGATGAGATTGAGGTGAGCCTTTTGGCGGAGAATGTGCTGAAAAAGCGAATTGAACAGCTTCCTGGGGTTTCCTTGGTGGATATCAATGGGAAAAAAGAACGCATTATCACGGTCGAACCCAATGAGGCTGCTATCAGAGCTTTGGGAATGACACAACAAGACGTGATCAATGCAATTCAAGCAGGAAATTCTGAGCTCCCAGGAGTTTCTGTCAAGGATGGTCAGTTTCGCTACTACCTGCGACTAGCTACCCGGGTCGATACTCCGAGTGATATCGAGAGTCTTCCTGTCTCAGCTCCTTCAGGGGCGATTATCCCACTGGGTAGGCTGGCTAAAGTGAGCTATCAAGCACAGGAAATGCTTGGTTATCACCTTTTCGGGGAAAATGAGGCCTTGGTGATCACCGTGCACAAGCAGGCAGCTGCCAAAATGAATGAGCTGATTCCAGAGCTGAAAGAAGCCTTGGAGCTCTTCAAAACGGACTATCCTCAGGTGGATTTCGAGCTGACCCAAGATCAATCCAACTTACTCAACGCAGCTATTTCCAATCTACAGACCTCTTTACTTTTCGGTGGACTTTTTGCCTTTGGAGTTCTATTCCTTTTTATGAAAGACTATCGACTTCCGATCATTATTGGGGTGAGTTTACCTTCCTCCTTATTGATTTCCTTTTTGGTTTTTTACTTCTTCGACATTTCGATCAATATTATTTCCCTTTCAGGTTTGGCATTGGGGATCGGTATGCTGATTGATAATTCCATCATTGTACTCGATAATATCACCCGCAAGCGTGAATCGGGGCTTTCGCTCTTCGAAGCCTGCGTGGCCGGTGTCAATGAAGTGATGAGTGCTTTGATCAGTTCGGTGCTTACCACCCTTTCAGTATTTGTACCCTTGGTCTTTTTGAGTGGGATTTCCGGAGCTTTGTTTTTCGATCAGGCGGTGGCAGTGGCAGCGATTCTATCCGTTTCACTGGCAGTGGCCTTCATTCTTTTGCCCTTGCTTTATTTCCTCTTTTTCAGCAGAAGCAAAAAGACCGAAGAGGGTGGAGAAGGAGCATTTTTCAGGAAAGTGCTGAAACTCTACGATAGAGGTTATGCGGCGGTTTTTGGAGGCAGAAGAATCGCTTTGGCCATTTTTGCCATTTTGATTCCCCTAGGTTTGGGCTTGAGTGTTTTACTGGATTCGGAGGGTTTGCCACAAATCGAAAAGTATGATGCCACGCTGGAAATCGACTGGAATGAACCGATCTCAGCATCCGAAAACCGGGATCGGGTCATCGCTTTGATGCGCTCTTTGGGTGGTCGCTACGAAAAGGCAGAAGCGGATGTGGGAGTCCGTCAATTTCTTCTGTTCGATGGAGAAAACTCCATTCAGCAGTCCTTGCTTTACTTTCTTTTTTCCTCTACTGAAGCCAAAGAAGAGCGGCTGAAGGAGTTGGAAAGCTACCTGTCGGAAAATTACCCGAATGCCAACTTCCAACTAGGCGATGCACCAAATGCATTTGATCAGCTTTTCAATTCTACGCTGCCTTACTATGAAGTGCGCTGGAAAGACCTGACATCAAAAGAGCCAATCGAGGAGCGGAAAATGGATCCTTGGCTCAGTCAATTCCCGGTATCAGACTGGGAGCGTGGTCCGGGTTTGCAAAAAGAAGCCTCGGTGGTTTTCACCCTTCGGGCAGATCGATTAGCCACTTATGGGATTGCAGTCGATCAGGTGCAGGAGCAGCTTTCCCGCTTGTTTGGTACCTACACCATCACCGATATCCGTCGATTTGGAGAGATTACTCCCATTCGGCTGAAGGAATCGGAAACTCGCTTTGAGGATTTGCTTCGTACCACACAGTTGACTACTTCCGATTCGTCCTTTTATACCTTGGGTGAATTTGTAGACTTCCGCTATGAAGATCACTACAAATATGTGACTGCCGATAAAGGGGGAATCTACCAATCCGTCCTTGTTACAGCATCCAATCCCGATAGCTACAATTCGGAATTTATCCGATGGGGTGCCGATCGGAATCTCGGCGTCAGTATGGTGGGGCAATACTTCAAGGATCAGCAAAATATTCAGCAATTGATCGGGATTTTACTGATTTCTGTGCTCTTGCTATACTTCATTTTGGCTGCGCAATTCGAAAGCTTCATTCAGCCTTTGATTGTAGTTTTGACTTTGCCATTGGGTATTGCAGGGGCATTTTTGGTCTTGCTCCTAGCCGGAGCCTCCCTAAATGTCATGTCTGCCATTGGCTTGGTAGTGATGTTGGGGATCATGGTGAATGATGCTATCTTGAAAATCGATACCATCAACCGACTGCGAAAGGAATACGTGGAAAGTCCGGAGATCGATCCGAAAGAGGCTTTGGAAATAGCTTTGCACCGAGCGGGTCAGATACGATTGAAGCCGATCTTGATGACTTCGATCACCACGATCTTGGCCTTGATTCCGATTATTTTCAGTTCGGGCTTGGGAGCGGATTTGCAGCGGCCTTTGGTATTTTCGGTAATTGGTGGTCTGACGATCGGTACCCTGACGGCCTTGTATTTCGTTCCCCTCGCGTATTGGTTTTTTGTGTCAAAGAAAAAATTGAAGGAGGCGTAAGATGACACCATTTCGGGTTTTAGTTGCATTTGTTGTATTGGCCATTCTTGGAGTGGCGGTCATTCCCTTGCTATCAGTTGACCTCAATCCTCGGGAAAAAGAACCCGTTTTGACCATTGCCTATGGGATTCCTAGAAGTTCGCCGGAGATTATCGAAAAACTGGCCACTTCGCCTCTGGAAGGAGCATTTTCCCAACTTTCGGAGCTAAAAAATATCACTTCCATTTCCAACTATGACCGAGGTCAAATCACGCTAAGATTTGATAAGAAGGCTGATATGGAATTGAAGCGCTTTGAAGTGCTTTCGCTCATTCGGCAGATATACCCACAATTAGACTCTAGACTAAGCTATCCCACGGTATCGCAGAGCGATCAAGCCCGAACGGATGAGAAGACACCGATTCTGACCTACTCCGTCAATGGACCCTTTGCGGCTTTTGAGATCAAAAAAATCGCCGAGGATATTGTCAAGCCGGCACTGACACGTTTTGATGAAGTGGAGGAAGTGTCGGTCCGGGGAGCTACGGACTTGCAATTGTACATCACTTTTGACATTCAAAAGCTACAAGCTTATGGTCTGAGTCGCGGTCAGCTGAACACCCAGATCAATCAGGCATTCGGGCGGAGTTTTCCTGGCTCGGTATTGAACAATGAGGGCAAGACCCTTTTCGTAAGAGTGGATCGCTCGCTTCGGGACATGGATCAATTGGAGAATCTGCGGGTGGCCCAAGTACAGGGCAAGGACGTATTGCTCCGGGACGTGGCTAAATTGACCTTGGAAGAAGCTGAGCCATCTTCCTACTACCGAATCAACGGAAATAATTCAGTGACTCTGACTATCTTCAATCGAGATGGAGTCAATAAGGTCCTGCTCGCGCAAAATCTTAAGGTAGCAGTGGAAAACACAAAAGTCCTTCTTCCGGCAGGATTTGAAGTTCGCTTGGAGCGGGATGATACGGAGTTTCTCGACAAGGAGCTCGATAAAATCTACAAGCGCTCTGGGCTTTCTATCCTGATTTTGATTGTGTTCATCTTTTTGATCAATCGCAATCTGAAATACCTATCGGTTCTTTTCTTAGGTATTTTGGTCAATCTCAGCCTTTGTGCGATTGTGCTCTATTTCCTAAAGGTAGATATTCATCTCTACTCCTTGGCCGGTTTGACAATTAGTTTTGGACTGATCGTGGACAATGCCATCATCATGATCGATCACCTGCACAAGCATCGAAATAGGCGGGTGTTTTTAGCCTTGCTGGCAGCCTCCCTGACCACGATTGCGGCATTGATGATTGTCTTTTTCCTTCCAGAGGAAGACCAAAAGAATTTGACGGAGTTTTCCATCGTCGTATCGGTGATGCTTGGTATTTCCTTGTTGATCGCCCTCTTTTTTACCCCGGCATTTTACGAAGTGCTTTTCAAAGAGTCCTCTCAAAAGGGTAGAAAACTCAGTGTTCCTCAACTTCGGAAGCGGGCGAAATACCTGAATCGATTTGAGCGTACCGTGTCCTGGACGGCTCGCTATCGCAAAGCATTTATCACACTGATTATTTTGCTTTTTGGGATTCCGATTTTTTACCTTCCTGCCAAGTGGGACGATCAGGAGTGGTACAATAAAACTGTAGGTAACACCTTTTATCAGGAGGAAATAAGACCCTATGTGGACAAGGCTTTGGGTGGTTCTTTGCGGATGTTTGTGAGGGGAGTTTTTGAGAAAAGTTCCTACCGGGAAGCGGCGAAGACCCGATTGTATGTCTCTGCACGTTTGCCTTTTGGAAATACCCTGGATCAGATGGACTTTATCATGCGGGAGTTTGAAGCCTATCTGAAAGATGTGGAGGGGATTGATAAGTTTGTGACCTATGTGATGTCTGGTCAACGCGCCCAAATTGAGATCACGTTTAAAGAGGCTTATGAAAATTCTGCTTTGCCCTATCAACTCAAAGGAAAACTCTCCGTCAAATCCACGGACTGGAGTGGAGCGCAGTGGAATATTTATGGCGTAGGACAGGGATTCTACACCGGAGCAGGAGGGGAAGGGATTCCCTCTTTTCGGGTGACGATGAAGGGCTACAACTTTGATGAACTGGAGCGACAGGCGGAGATTTTGGCAGAAAAACTCTTGAAGCATAAGCGGATTCAGGAGGTCAATACCAATGAGAGACTGGGTTGGGGTGAGCAGAAAACCGAGGAATACGTACTTCGTCTAGATCAGAATCAAATCGCCCTAGGGCAGACCAATCAATTCCAGTTGATCAATACCATGCTGGACCTCAGTAAACCTCAAGGACCTACCGGTTCGCTGACACTGGAGGAGAAAAACTACGGGATGGTCATCCGGGAAGCTAAATCCAATGATTTCAGCAAGTTTGATTTGGAGCAAAAAGGGCTGGTTGGTGGTTCTGAGCGGATTTATAAGATTTCCGATTATGGGACGCTTACCAAGGAGACTACAACCAATGCGCTCAATAAAGAAGATCGACAATACATCCGAGCAGTGGCTTTTGAGTACATGGGGTCCGCCAAATTTGGCAATGAATATTTGGATGAAGTACTCGATGAGATGAAACAAATCATGCCGATCGGCTATACAGCTGAAAAGCGAACCTGGTCTTTCAGCTATGAAAAAGCCAAGCGGCAGTATTCTTTGCTGGCCTTTTTGATTTTGGGGATTTTTATGATTTGTGCAGTGCTTTTTGAGAATCTTAAGCAGCCTGTGTACATCATCGCCATCATTCCGATCAGCTTTATCGGGCTCTTTTTGATCTTTTCGCTTTTTGATTTCTATTTCGATCAGGGAGGCTATGCGGCCTTCGTCATGCTGGGAGGATTGGCCGTGAATGCCGGGATCTTTATTGTCAATGACCTGAACAACCGAACTACAGGAGCCTATAATCGAAACGTTCTGAAATCCGTAGCAGGAAAAGCCATTCCGATTTTGCTCACGATTTTGTCTACCTGCTTTGGCTTGATTCCCTTTATCATGGAAGGTCAAAATGAGATTTTTTGGTTCTCATTGGCGATCGGTACGATTGGGGGGCTAGTTTTCAGTATGCTGGGAGTGTTTTGGGCTTTACCGGTTTTCCTTTGGAAAAAGGAGAAAGTTGCGCTTACCAATAAGGTTCAAGTCAAGGAGAAAAAGGTCAAGAAAAAGCGGAATTGGAAGTTTTGGAAGAGGAAGACTTGACTTAATCATCTGACTGATTCCTTTTTTTTAACAAATAATACTTCTTAAAACTTTGATTTTAAATATTGGGGAGGGTATTTTAGTTGTAGAGTTAAAGTCCTCACACCTTTAAGTCAATCTTAAGAATAATTAAATCATAAGCTTTGAGATTTAGGATCAAAAATCACATTCGAATTTTTTGCCTGGTTTTATTCGGGTGTACAAGCTCAGAGCAAAATTCTGAGACAACTCTTCTAGAAATTGAGCCTGATTTATCGGTTTATGAACTAGTAGGATTGGAAAACTTAGAGTTTGACTTTGAAGATCAATTTGTCGGCAAAGGATTCTTTGAAATTGAGGAAGACCAGATCCTTTTTTTTGACCGACTTGCTATGAGAGTTTTAGCCTTTGATACTGAAGGGAAATATATTCAAACTCTGATTGATAACGGAGAAGGCCCCTCAGAAATCCCTAGATTTCAGACTTCTGTATCAGGTGGAGGTTTTCGATATTTTATGGATGGCTACACGATTTTAACTTTTGATCAAAATAATCAATTGAGTAATAGAGCTGTTTTGGATTTTTATCATCAAAGTGACTTGAGCGAAGTAGAGAATAATCCGAGTCCTGATGATCCTGGGATATATGAAGTGAAATACTGGGGGAATCAACTTGAAATAATTGATGGATACTTGTATACAAAAATAGAGTCATCCAATCCCAAGTTCAATTTTGTCATGCACCCGGAATACTACACAGACTCTTATCTCTATGCCAAAGTAGACCCTGAAAGCGGTAAAGTCTTAGAGCTTAAGGGAAAGCATCCAAGAATATATCAAAACTATAAGTTTTTACCCCATTTTGATTATTACTACCATGACCTTGTCGCCGATGAAATTTATTTAAGTTTTGAACCAGACTCATTGATTTACATCCTGGACAAGAATTTCGAAGTGAAGGAAGCATTTGGGAATTCGGGAAAAGAAATGGATCAGTCTTATATAGAAGTTTCTACTGTGGAAGACTGGGAGGATTACTGGAGAATCAATCGGGCACAAAAGGGATTTTATAAGTATGTCAAGTTTTTTCTAGAAGAAGGTGTTTTGTTCAGAACATATACTTTAGGAAATTCTGATCCCCTTGTATACGAATATGGGGATAACCCTCAGCGAATGCAGATTTATAAAAACAAGCAGCTTATAGGAGATGTAGAAGTGCCTAATTTCTTCAAAGTAATTGGAAAGATTGGAGATTATTATTTAGCAGATGGATCGGCTGATAATCCCGACAATGAGGAGTTGGTCTTATATAGATTCAAGTTATCCGAAGAATGAGAATTTATGCCATCATATTGCTTTTTATTTTGGGCTATTCAGAATGTTCTCTTGCACAAACATTTTCATTTGAAATTTTGAATGATGACACAAAGACACCGATATCCTTTGCTCATATTCAGGTTGAAAATGAATTGATTGGAACTGTTACGGATATAAATGGAAGAGGATCCGTGACCATTCCGAAAGACTTTGTTTCTAGATCAGTAATTATATCCTTCATTGGATATGCCTCCTTGACCATTTCCATTCAGAGTCTAAAGGCAGAGACAACCAATAAATTTTTTCTAAAGGAATCATCGACCGACCTTGATGAGATTGAGGTGATTGACATTGGGATGGATCCAAGAGATTTTATCAATTCCGCCCTAGGAAAAGTTGATGAGACTTTTTACACCAAGAAATATCGGTCGATTGGCCTTTACCATGAAAAAGTGGTGGAAGATGGAGACTCGACATTTTCTTATGA
>NZ_JAPEIB010000012.1:0-121404 GCF_028823735.1 Algoriphagus sp. NF | reverse complement strand
GCTGTTCTTCTTCTCCAGAACCAGCACAAGGAAAAATTGACAAAAACCTTCGGGGTTTCTAAAACCCCTAAGGTTTATCAAACATGTCAAATGCTTAGATATTTAGCCTGAAAGCGGGAGGTCGTATTTAAAGTGAAAACTCAGGTCTCATTTTGATTTGTTTTATATAATAGGAATTAACTATTTTTATCTTAGTGAATGGAAAGCGCTTAGTTAACGGACCTCCTAAAATGAAGAAAAAATGGTTAATTGTCAGTGGAAGTATTCTTCTCTCACTGACAATACTTTATCTGATTACATTTAATGTAATGCCACCGCTAGATCGAAGACAGCCCGGCAGTTTCACAAATTTTTATTTAGTCATTTTTACTCTTCCTGTTTTAGTTGCACCAATTTTGGAAGAGATCCGGTTTAGGGGTTTTTTGACAAATAATAAGGTGCTTCAATCGCTCTTCCTTTTGCTCACACCCCTAGGTTTGATTATAACTGGTTGGAATACACTCATTTTTTTTTCTTATGGTGATGGTCTATAGTCTTTTTTTTATTTATAAAAGCTATAGCCAAGATTGGATTTTGGATTTGCTTCTGATTGTTTCGGCTCTTTATTTCAGCCTTCATCATTTGCCCTCAGAAGCAAGCTTAACTAGATCTTGGCTCCCCTTTTTATCACAGTCCTTTTCTTTAGGCCTCATACTTAGTTGGATAGTTATCAATAAATCCATATGGTGGGCTATGTTATTTCATGGGGCTTGGAACCTCCTAGTCGCTATTATCTATCTTTTGGGGCTTCAATTAGTTTCTGAAGATTTAAACAAAGTTGAAGGTGATGGCTACAAGCTTGAATGGAAGAGGGTTCCTTTTTTAGAATCTAATGAGGGCTCCTATAGCCCAGAGGGGAATGAGTTGCAGATTACCAATATGAATCTTCAGGATATTCTTGGGATCGTGAACCCAAGTTTATTGGATTCTTTTGCTATTTCGGAGCCATTTATGAAATATGATATTGAGCTCAAAAGCAATGGTGGGTATGAAATTGTCAAGCGTGATTTGATCCAGGCGCTTGAATCGGACTCGCTCCTTGTTAGAAAGAAGTAAGGTCCTGAGAGGCTGGGCTCTTCTTATCCCTTCCCCTTAGCCATGGCCTGATAGATGATATCATGGATATCCGTTCGGATTCCTTCTCTCAGCAATTTCTTGTTTTCGGCATCGGGATAGACCCGGTTGGATAGAAAAATGTAAATCAGTTGATTCTCTGGATCTGCCCAGGCACAAGTACCGGTGAATCCCGTATGTCCAAAAGTAGATTTGGGAGCGAGCTTTCCGGCCGAACCCCCTTCGCCTTCCTCAGGCTCGGGCTTGTCCCAGCCCCAGCCTCGCCTACTTTGCGTGGATTGACGGGCAGTAAAGGCGCTGACGGTACCGGGTTTCATCAAGCTGACATCTCCATAATAGCCTTTGTTCAGCATGAGCTGCATCATCACGGCTAGGTCATTGGCCTTGCCAAAAAGCCCGGCATGTCCAGCCACTCCTCCGTACATAGCAGCCCCGGGGTCATGCACATAGCCTTGTACTTGCCTTTTCCGAAAGACCACATCATTTTCCGTCGGGGCAATATTATCCAATGGCATTTTTTCATGCGGCTTAAAGGTAAGCGTATGAAGTCCCAAAGGCTCATAAAAATTTTGGTCTAAAAATTCATCCAAGGGCTGATTGACGATTCGCTCCACGACCGCCTGCATAAAGTACATGGTCAGGTCGGAATAGACATAGCGATTTCTCCCAGCCCGCTTGGGTAGTAGTTCGGACTCTACCGTCCACTTCCAAATGCTATCCCGAAGAGATTCTTTGGCATACATGCGATTGGAGATCGGACGGCTGAAGCCTGGACTGGAGCTTTCTTGGTAAAACTCCGACTTCCATCGACCACTTTCCACGGTCTTGGCATAGTGTGGGATAAATGCTTTGAGACCCGCCTCATGAGCCATCACATCCTTGAGTACCAAGTTTGCCTTGTTGGTGCCACGAAGCTCAGGAAGATAGTCCGACAAAGTTTTGTTCATATCCAATTCTCCACGACTATTCAAAAACATGACCGCTTGGGTAGTCGCAAGCACTTTGGTGATGGAGGCCAAGTCATAAACGGTCTCGGAATTTACCTTCGGACTGTTTCGGTATTCCAATTGCCCATAGGATCGCTCAAAAACCACTTTCCCATCTTTTACTACCAATACGTTTGCTCCGGGAGTAGCTTGGATTTTGATCGCTCGATCGACGACGGAATCGATCTTATCCAAGGTTTTGCTGTTTAGTCCTACGCTTTCGGGAGTTCCATAGGAAAGCCTATTTAGTCCACTCAGGAAACCTCCTACGCCGTAAGTAAACTGTCCTCCAGTACTGACAGGTAGGATGCCTTGAGCAGGTCTGCCACCAAAGAGAATCTGTGGAACGATGCTTTGGGTCCAGTCCACATTTTCGTAAGCCATCACCAAGTGGTCGATCCCTTCGAAAAACTTACTGGAGTAAGCATTTCCAAACAGCACATTGACGGTTTTTTGTCTCTGCTGAAGCTTTCTGAGCAAAGCCACATCCCCCGGGGCTATCCCAAAAGCCCGACGGGGGCTATTGGAAATTCCCATCACTCCCACGACGATGACGTCAAAATCCTCCAGTTTCTTCAGCAGATTGTAATGCTCGGATTCACTACTGGCTTTGCCGATATTGAAGTGTTCAAATTTGGCGTATTTGTCAAGTCCCTTCTGGAATTCTTTTCCAGCACCCCCAATGGTCAAGCTGGCAAAACGCTTGGTGTCCAATTGCCTGAAAGGAATCAGATCAGCTTTGTTGGATGCCACGGTGATAGCGCTGGCATAGAGCTTTTCGAGGATCTCATGAGTGGTGGGAGTGACGATTCGCTCAACAAGACGGTAAGTGTCAATTGGTCGATATTGGTTTAAACCTACCTCATATTTTGACTTAAGAATTTTTTTGATTCTGCGATCTATTTCTGATTGTTCGATTTTTCCTTCAGCTACCGCTTTCTTGATCAGCTCCTTTGCTTTGGGGACATTTTGCGAATAAAGCAATACGTCATTTCCGGCGATTAAGGCTTCTACATCGACTTCTCCAGGGCTGTAGGATTTGGTGACTCCCTGCATATTCAGGGCATCGGTGAAGATCAGTCCTTTGAATTTCATCCGTTCTTGCAGGAGTTCAGTTACTACTTTTTTGCTCAAACTGGTCGGGCGATTTCCAATTTCTCCCAAGCTGGGGATATTCAGATGGGCTACCATGACGGATTTCAGGTTTTCCTTGAAAAGCTCCTGATAGGGATAGAGATCCACTTCCCAAATCCGATTCTCAGGATGACGAATCAAAGGAAGCGCATAGTGGCTATCAGCCTCCGTGTCACCATGCCCCGGGAAATGCTTGGCATTGGCAATGATCCCGTGGTCCTGCATTCCTTTCATATATGCGACTGAGCGCTTGGCAACAGCTTGTGGATTTTCACCAAATGAGCGATATCCGATCACGGGATTATCCGGGTTGGAGTTTACATCGACGACCGGAGCAAAATTGATGTGCATGCCCAGTTCCTTAAACTGCCGGGCAATTTCTTCTCCCATTTCATAGATCAGTTGAGTATCAGGGATTGCCCCCAAGGTCATGGCTTTGGGAAAATCAGGAATGGAGTCGAGCCGCATGCCAATACCCCATTCCGCGTCCATGGCAATCAACAGCGGTGTTTTTGCCTTAGCCTGATAGTAATTTGTCAAGCGTGCCTGTCTTTTTGGGCCACCTTGGAAAAAGATCAAACCTCCTAGGTTTTCCTGCTCGACCAAGTTGGCTATCTGATTGACATGATCTTGTCCTTGATTGGAATAGGCTGCTACCATAAAAAGCTGACCGAGTCGCTGATCTGGGCTTAGTGCATTGAATACGGAGTCTACCCAATTGGCCATATCCATATTTTCCACGTCGAGTGGATCCGTCGAATTGGCAGAACTCCAGCTGTTCGACTGGCTGGTCCAAAAAAATGTGAATAAACAGATTAGAACTATTTTCGACAGCAGTTTATGCATTCGAGCTTGATTTTTTATCCTTAATTTTTGAGATAAATTTGTGTCATCACCCTGTAGTTTTAAAAACGAAGAATTCTGAAAATTGCTTCAAACAGGGCTAAATTAAATCCAATTGGACTTAATTAAATTGAAGATACTAAAGTCCAGTCAACATTTGAGCATGGATTTGGGTTTAAATAATATAAATTTGATAGTTGGCAGGTTCGTAATCTGATCTGCCTTTCAAACCTGCTCCCTGAGTCAAAAACTTAACGCATGAAGTTTCCTTCCATCTTTCGTACAGCCAGTCCGAACCGATTTGATATTAAGCCTAGATACTATGATCCAGTCAAGGAGGAATTGGAGCAGCGAACCTCCCGTATCAAAAAAGAATTGGAGGCAGAGGGAAAGCTGGGAGATTTGGATGAGGCTGACCGCTTGAGACATTATGAGACAGGAATCAGAGGAGCTTTTGCACATCATCAGGGGATTCGCCCCAGAGGAAATTCTGTATTAGCCTCTACGGCTATGCTTCGAACCTTGATTTTTTTAATTCTCGTCGGAGGCTTGGCAGGATATATTTATTTCGGTCCTGTGATTTTTGAATACTTGCTTTACATCGTTTTGATCATTGCAGTTGGATATTTCTTCTCTAAGCTGAAAAATAAATCCAAACGATGAGTGATTTGATTCAGCTTTTGCCTGATGCCATCGCCAACCAAATTGCTGCCGGCGAAGTGGTGCAGCGGCCTGCGTCTGCCCTAAAGGAGCTATTGGAAAATGCGATCGATGCCGGGGCGACAAAGGTTCAGGTGATTGTCAAAGAAGCAGGAAAGCAATTGATTCAGGTCGTGGATGACGGACGGGGGATGAGTCCTACCGATGCCAGAATGTCCTTTGAGCGACATGCCACTTCCAAGATTCGCAATAGTCAGGACCTGTTTTCCATTCGGACATTCGGATTTAGAGGAGAAGCTTTGGCCTCCATTGCCGCTGTAGCACAGGTAGAACTCAAAACGCGTCAGGAAAGGGAGGAACTAGGGACTTTAATCCAAATAGAGGGCTCAGAAGTCAAAAAACAAGAGCCGATAGCTACCACACCAGGCACTTCCGTGGCAATGAAAAATCTCTTTTTCAATGTCCCCGCCCGACGAAATTTCCTCAAATCGAATCCTGTCGAGATGCGACATATCGTGGAGGAATTTCAGCGAGTGGCTTTGTCCTATCCTGAGATTGCATTTACGCTGATGCAAAATGATATGGAATTGTTTCGCTTGCATGCCGGCAAACTCAGTCAGCGTATCGTGGGGCTTTTTGGAAAAAATTACCAGTCTCAGTTAGTTCCCTGCGAAGAACTGACTCCTCATGTGAACGTCAAAGGATATATCGGCAAACCTGAATCCGCGAAGAAAACCCGTGGTGAGCAGTTCTTTTTTGTCAACAATCGCTATATCAAAAGCTCCTATCTGCATCATGCGGTAAGCACCGCCTTTGAAGGGATGATTCAGACTGATCAGCATCCATTTTACGTGCTTTTCTTGGAGATAGATCCCTCGCATATCGATATCAATGTCCACCCCACCAAGACCGAGATCAAGTTTGACGATGAGCGGACGGTCTATGCCGTGGTTCGGGCAGCGGTAAGACAAGCTTTGGGAGCCCATCACGTCGTGCCGTCTTTGGACTTTTCATTGGATGTCAACTTCAACGATAAGTGGGATAAGGATCCTGAAAATAAAATCAAAGTAGATCAAGAGTACAGCTATAAGACCTTCAATACACCGGAATTTAAAAAGTCCAGTGCTTCAGGTTGGGAAAAATTATTTGAGGTAGATTTTAAGGGAGGGCCAGCAGTCACCTCACAAAAGTCCAATGAGGATGATATGGAAGTCTTGACTTTCTCATCCCGGGCCAATCCAGAGAGCGAACCGAACATTCTCAATTCAAAAGAAATGCTTGAGAATACCGGGACGACCTTTCAAGTCGAGCTAAATTACATCGTAGCCCAGATGTCAACGGGTCTTTTGATCGTGGATCAGCAGGCAGCGCATGAGCGGATTTTGTACGAGCGCTACCTGAAGCAGCTCAAATTGGCCCAAGGACCTTCTCAGCAAAGCTTATTTCCTCCAGTGATCGAGCTGAGCCCGAGTGACTTTGAATTGGTGTCGGGCTTACTTCCTGAGTTGCATAGTCTGGGTTTCATGATTTCTGTTTTTGGGAATCAGGCTGTAGTAGTGCAGGGAGTTCCTGCAGATATTCAGGTCAGAAATGAAAAAGAGCTTTTTGAAGGCTTGATCGAGCAATTCAAAAACTTCAAAAACGAATTGTCATTGGATACGCGGGAAAATTTGGCCCGTTCATTAGCCAGAAAGTCTTCTTTGAAGAGAGGTCAAAAGCTCAACGATCAAGAGATGGAGACCCTCGTTGGGCAGCTATTTGCCTGTCAAAATGCGAATTATGGGCTTTCCGGGAACAAAACCTTTGTAAAATTGGATTTAAGCAGCATCCACTCCTTCTTTGGGAAATAGAATCTTATGTTTAGAAATATCACGCCAGTCGTACAGAATTTACTTTTAATCAACATCGTTCTTTTTTTGGTGAGCGGATTTGTTTTGCCTCAGTTGAATGAATGGTTTGCCCTTTATTACATCGGTAGTCAGTATTTCAAGCCCTTTCAGTTTTTGACTTACATGTTTATGCATGCCGATTTTTGGCATTTGTTCAGCAATATGTTTGGGCTTTTGATTTTTGGGCCGCTCTTGGAGCAGTTTCTTGGCCCCAAAAAACTCCTCACGCTTTGGATGATTTGTGGGGTTGGATCGGGAGTTCTTTACTCGGGCTACAATATCTATAGAGTCAACCAACTGGAGAGTAAAGTTGAGACCTTTGTCAATAATCCGGATCCTGAAGTTTTCAATCGAATTGTGCTGGATAATCGAGGATTTTTTCAGCGATCTGTCTTTGATTTTGTAGATGAATACAGCCGAAACCCTGGAGACCCGGCGAAAATCAATCAGGCGAAGCAGACCCTAAACGCCATCATCGATATTCAGTCGAATATTCCGATGGTAGGAGCTTCTGGAGCCTTGTTTGGAATTTTGATTGCCTTCGCCATGTTGTTCCCCAATACGCAGCTATTCTTGCTCTTTCCGCCGATGCCGGTAAAGGCTAAGTATCTGGTTCTATTTTATGGGCTTTATACGATTTACAACGTATTGGTAAATAATCCCCTCGACAACGTGGCGCATTTTGCCCACCTGAGTGGTTTGATTATTGGTGGAGCATTGGTGTATAAGTGGAAAAAAGACCGAAATAGTTTTTATTGATATGTACGGAAATTTTTGGGAAAATCTAAAGAACGCCTTTAAGCATGGAGACAATAGCCTTTACAAGCTGATCGCCATCAATCTCATCGTTTGGGCAGTATTTATGGTATTGCGCGTAGTGATGACCATCGGTGGAATCGGGGATACTTATGGCTCGCTGATTTCCTGGTTTATGATGCCGGCCTCTTTACCCAAATTGGCCATTCAGCCTTGGAGTATTTTTACCTATATGTTTTTGCATGAGGGGATTTTTCACATCCTGTTCAATATGCTATTTCTCTACTGGTTCGGTTTGCTGATTCATCAGTACCTAGGTAGTAGAAAACTCGCAAACCTCTACATTTTGGGTGGTTTGGCAGGTGGTCTTTTCTATTTGTTGATCTATAATTTGGCTCCCTATTTCAGCAATTCTGTTGATTCCTCCATGATGCTAGGTGCAAGTGCGGGAGTTTTCGCTATTGTCGTTGGTGCTGCTACTTTGTCACCAAATACGACGTTTTTTCTCATTCTACTCGGACCGGTGAAGATCAAGTACATCGCGATTTTCTACGTGGTGTTGTCTTTTGCCAATAGCGCAGGAGCAAATGCCGGTGGAGAACTGGCACATCTCGGTGGGGCCTTGATGGGATTTTTATATGTAACCCAGCTCCGAAAAGGAAATGACTGGGGAGTGCCGATTCAGAAGGTTGGAATTTTCTTTGAAAACCTTTTTGGGTCCAACCGCCCTCGAGTAAAAGTCAGTTTCCGCAAAACGCAAAACAAAAGTGGTAGCTTCAGTTCATTTAATAAGTCTGCAAGCAGTAGTAAGACTACGCCTGTAAAAGGTGGCTCGGAGGCTACGCAGGAAGAAATCGACCGAATTCTAGACAAGATTGCTGACAAAGGCTATGATGCCCTGTCAAAGGATGAGAAGCGCAAATTATTTGAGTTCAGCAAAAAGTAATCAGAGCGGAAAAGCCAATCCAACCCGAAATCCCAATTCCCTTCTGTTTTGACTTTGGAATTTGAATTCGGTACTTAACCCTACCCAATCTACAAGAGCAATGTAGGCGCCCACACCCATGTTGGCTCCATTGAATGTCCTTCTCACTCCGGGATCTCCTGGTTGCGTATTTTCCCAATCCTGGCTATATCCTGCCATGAAGTAGAGTTGGGATGGCCCTTCAGAAACATAGTAACGAAGATCAAAACTGAAGTTTGTTCGATTTCCTATGTTGGGAAAATGATAGGTAAAGCTGGGCATTAAGGCAAAGTGCTCCAAGAAAAAATACTCTACACCCCCACCTATTCCAAACTCTTGCCATCGAAGGCCATAGGTTCCAAAAGCGTGAACCCGAGCATCTCCTTGCTCCTGTGTTTGGGAGTAGGAGGGCAGTGCCATTAGTAGACCCAAAAAACAAATCACCAAAGCCTTCTTCATAGTCAGTCGTTTATGCTGAGAAATTAGAGGGCTTTGGTGAAGAAAACAATATTCTTATTCGAAAATTTTTGAGAACAGTCCTATTCGACCGCTTTCATCCATTCCTTCCACGATGATCAGTTGTCGTTTTGCCTGATCGGTATTGTAGTACTCCATGGAGATTTTGCCGGACTCGCCCACATTCACCAGCGGATTCCAGTAAATGGTGGCCCGTTGATCAGTGAGAGCCGTTTCCATGGATTTTTCAGAGTAATCAGGCTGATAAAACTCCCGGGCAATAGAGTAGCCACCGTAGGTCGTGACTAGGGTTCCACCCACACTTGGGGTGAATCCAGCTCCCTGTTTGGTATATACAGCAATTACTCCGTTGGCTCCTTGAGCACCAAAAATGGCCGCTCTCGCCGGATCCTTGAAGACATCCACACTTGCCACATCCCGTGGGCTAATCTGAAGTAGAGTTGCTGCATCCACAGGGATATTATCCAAAAGGAATAGCGGTGTGGTGCCTGAGTTCACCGAACCCACACCTCGGATAGTAACAGCTACGTCCAAACCGCTGACGAAAACCTGTACGCCGGAGACCCGACCTTGAATCAGTTGAAAAACATTGGTGAAGCCGACCGATGAAGGGATCTTGTCAGGAGTGATAGTCACATCACCACTTCCATAGATCTTGCGAACTTCCTCTTCTTCCCGCTCGATGGTTTGTCCTTCTACTGTAACCTCTTCCAAATCCACTAAATCTGGGTCTTCGTTCATTTGTTTCATCATATTTCGAGCCTGAAAACTCTCAGCCAATCCCTCAGGCCATTGGATTTCCTTGACATATTCTCCTGTGATTTTTGAGAAAACCGGCTCTGGACGAATCACCTCGACATCAATAAAGGTTTTTAATCTGTTGTCTTCGGCGGTGATGGTCACCTTGGCAGAGTCCTGATAAACCAAATCCCTAAAAATAAACCGACCGTTGGGTCCATACTCAGAGGTGACGATTTCGATTCCTTCGCCGACTAGTGCCGTGATTTTTCCTCCAGCCAGACCTTTTCGGGTATCTTCTTGATCGGTGATTTGACCTTCGATATTGATTCCCCGCTCGATGAAATAGTCAACTTTTGGGATTTCCTGTTCCAAAACCTCCTCCCAAGTAAATCGTCTCCAGCCATGGGTCAACATGACCAAATCCATCGCGGCTAAGGTTTCTGGTGAATTGTCCTTGAAATAATAACCTGGTAAATAAATTTTGCCAGGGAGATCCGAACTCAAAAGGATTTGAGATGCAATCGTACCATAAATATCACGCTCGTCTTCTACCTGATCAGCATCCAGAACAGCTATCGAAAAGGTACCGGGTTGAACCTGTCCATTTAATGAATTTTGAAGCTCTAAGCTGAGTTTTTCCCGAGGTTGCATTGATCCCTTCATACTTAGGCTAAGATCAAGGTAGTCTTCGGGATGGATAAATATAAGTCGCTCTAAAAGTGGTTTTCCAGTAGCATCCAAAATACTGATCTGATTGATACCTGCGATCAGATTTTCTTTCGGAATTCGTACACCCCAAACGCCATTGTTGAGGCCACCTTGAATCATGTAATTCACAATCCCACGAGTCTGACTCACCAAAAGCAGTCCCTCTGCCGGGATATTGCCTTGCACAAATGCCGTCACGTAGCTTGCTTCAGGATTATTTACTACCTGAAGTACCATGCCATTTTCAAGTGGCTCCGGAAGGGGAATAGTTCTACTCTCTTGGGTTTTGGGATCTGTCAATACAGCCTGATACTTCTTTTTAGTAGGGGTCAATTCAAATTTCCCCAAACCGGCAAAATTGCTTTCAAAAGCTACTTCCTCCCCTAAAATTTCTCCTTGGAGTTGATAGGGTTCGCCATTAGGTGCCACAGCCCGAAATGCCATGGTTGACTTTTTCCCAATCAGCCAATTACCACCTTCTGGGAGGAATTGAATGTCTGCTAAACTTAAGCTGTATGGCAATCCTAGTTTTTTGCTTACTGGATAGTTTTCATTTTCCATGAAAATCAATTCAGCATGGAGGCTTTCATAGGGTTCTTCAGGAATAGAAAAAGAGAAAGAAGCCTGTCCGTCTGCATTGAGAAGTAAGTCTTGCTTGTACAGCTGCTCTCCGGACCCGAAAATCAAAAGTTCGACTGATTCTGAAGAAAGGGGGTTCCCCTTATCGTTGATTGCTGTCAACTCAGATTGATAGCTTACTTTTCCTCCTGCGGTGGTGATTTGCTTGATTTCAAGGTTTGGAAGAAAGCTCCCCGCATCTCCATCAATGACCTGAAGGCTTGTGTTGAAGAAAAACTCTTCTCCGAAATTCCGCATCCAAGCCGTGTAGGCTTTGACTTGATAGGTTCCTGCCTTTCCAAATCGAGGCAAAGAAAAATCCCCTTTTCCGCGTCCATTCTCCAATTGGACGATGCGTTGCTCCAGTAATAAGCCGTCACCGTCAAAAAGGTCTACATAAAGCGTGGCACTGAGAGGGGATAGAATCTGCGAACTTCCAGCTACCAAATAGGCACTGAACCAAACATCCTCTCCAAGTGTGTAGGTGTGTTTGTCGAAATGCAAGTGAGCCTTTTCAGGTGGACTTTCTTTTTGGTAAGTGTCAAAAAAGGATTGGATTTGACTTGGTAGTCCTTCTTGCGCAAAGCCTGAGAGACCAAAAGAAAAAAGAATAATGGCCCCAATAATTATTTTTCGCATAAAAAGAGTTGGTTTAGTACTATCTGTATTTTGACGAAAAGAAAACCTTTTGGTTTAATCTTAAGAGATCGTAATAAAACTAAATAATCAACAAATTTAAAAGTGAAAAAATCTTAATTATTGGATTAGGTCTGCTACTTCATTTTTGTTGGCTAGTTGTCCGCAAGCAGCATCGATGTCCTGACCTCTGGATTTGCGTACTTTTGCTACGGTACCATTTTGCTCTAAGATGCGGACATAGAGATCCACGGCTTCCTGCTTTGCCTGTCGGAATTCACCCTCATCGATGGGATTGTACTGGATGATATTGACTTTGGATGGGATGATCTTACAAAACTTGGCCAAAGCCCTCGCATGCCGCTCATCATCATTGATGCCTTCCCAGATGACATATTCGTAGGTGACTTTTCGCTTAGTTTTTTGGTACCAATATTTTAAGGCTTCCGCTAGATCTTCCAAAGGGCTGGAATCATTGATCGGCATCAGTCGGGAGCGGGTTTCATTGATGGCGGAGTGTAGAGAGATCGCTAAGTTGAATCGGACTTCATCATCTGCCAATTTTCGGATCATTTTGGGAATGCCTACGGTAGAAAGGGTAATTCTTCGCGGTGCCATTCCGAGTCCCTCTGGAGAGGTTATTTTTTCGATGGCGGAAAGTACATTGTTGTAGTTCAGCAAAGGCTCTCCCATTCCCATAAATACAATATTGGTCAATGGACGCTGAAAGTAGGTTTCTGCTTCATCTTTGATAGCTACGACCTGATCATAGATTTCATCGGGATTCAGATTTCGCATTCGCTTGAGTCGGGCGGTAGCGCAGAAGTTGCAATCCAGGCTACAGCCGACTTGGGAAGAAACACAGGCAGTAATCCGCTTGGAAGTAGGGATCAAAACAGACTCGACGATTTTATTATCGTAGAGTTTGACGGCATTTTTGATCGTGCCATCCTGGGAGTGCTGCATGAGATCGACCAAGATGTGATTGATTTCAAAATGCTTTTTGAGCATCTCACGAGTAGCGAGGGAAATATTGGTCATTTCGTCGAAGTTTTTCAGCGACTTGTTCCAAAGCCATTCGTAGACCTGTTTGGCCCGAAACTTCTTATCTCCCACAGATAGGAAAAACTCCTCCAGCTCTTCCAAGCTCAGTTTTCGTATGTCCCTTTTTTGGATCTCTTCCATGCTGCAAAGGTACGGATTTGATTGGTTAGATTTTTCTTTTCTAAAAAGCTGAAAATAAAGCCTTCAAATCTTTCGAAAATGATTTATTTATCTGCCTAGTTTTTAACTTTGATCTCTCAGACCAAAAGTCCTTCCAGTTTTGAAAATACAGATCATCAACGGACCCAATCTCAACCTCCTGGGAAAGCGCGAGCCTGAAGTTTACGGCAGCACATCATTCGGAGAATATTTCGAGGAGCTGAAAAGGCAATTTCCTCATATCGATCTACACTACTTTCAGAGCAATGTGGAGGGGGAGTTGATCAATAAAATTCATGAAGTGGGCTTTGATTTTGATGCCATTTTGCTGAATGCAGGTGGCTACACCCATACCTCGGTAGCCATCTCCGATGCCATTGCCGGGGTGACTACTCCCGTGCTGGAAGTTCACATCTCCAATATTTACAAGCGCGAGGAGTTTCGTCATAAAAGTATCATCTCTCAGGCCTGTGTCGGAATGATTTCTGGACTCGGCCTGAAGGGCTACGAACTGGGCATTCGCTATTTTCTATAAATTCTCTTACTTATGCTAACTTTCTCAGCAGGACCTTCCAAGGTTTACGATTCCATGCCTCAATATTTACAGGATGCTTATGACGCGGGTATCCTAAGTGCCAATCACCGGAGTGCAGCTTTTATGAATCTCTATCGGGAAGTTCATCAGCTCTACTGTGAAAAGCTACAAATGCCTGAGGATTATCAGCTGCTATTTACATCCTCAGCAACCGAAAACTGGGAAATCATCACTCAGTCCATTGTAGAGTCGGCTAGCTACCATATTTACTCGGGATCTTTTGGGAAGAAGTGGATCAACTTTGCCCAGCATATCAATCCCGAAACGGAAGGGCTAAAAATCGAGGCTGATCAGGCAATTGATGTGGCTAATTTGAATATAGCGGAGAAGTTCGACCTGATTGCCATCACCCAAAATGAAACCTCCAATGCGACGCAAGTTCCGATGGAAGTCTTGGAGGAAATACGAGATAAATATCCCGAAAAGCTTATAGCGGTTGATACGACCTCTAGTATGGGTGGAATAGCTTTGAATTTTAGTTTGGGAGATGTTTGGTACGCTTCCGTTCAAAAATGCTTCGGAATGCCGGCTGGTTTGGGAGTATTAATCTTGTCTCCCCGAGCCGTGGAGCAGACGGAGCGAAAGGGTGAAAAAGGTCGATACAACAGCCTGAATTTCATGTTGGAAAATGCCCGCTCATTCCAAACACATTACACGCCCAATGTCTTGGGAATCTACTTGCTGAAGCGGGTTTTACAGGATATTCCTGAAATCCAGCACATTTCCAGTAGACTCAGTGATCGGATGCACCAGCTCGAGCAGTGCATCATCCAGACATCAAGCTTGCGTTTGTTGGTTTCCAATTCGGAGACCCGAAGCAAGACCGTTTTGGGTGTGACTGGAACAGAAAGCCTTATCAGCGAAGTGAAAAAAACAGCTGAAGCAGAGGGAATGCAATTGGGAAGTGGCTATGGTCCATTGAAACCCACCTCTTTTCGGATCGCTAATTTCCCTGCTATTACGGATGAGGAAATGAATAAGCTAATGAGTTTCTTGCGTAAATATTAATTCTTTAATATTTTCCTGAATGAATTTTGAGGGAATTCCAAATAGGTCATCGGAAGTAAAGAAATGGGAACGAATATTATTCCTTCCAATTCTTCCGCTACTAGTTATCTCTATAGCGCTAGGATGGAACGTTTTGTTATTGGTACTATTTGGCTTTGCTATTTTGACCCAGGGATTCATCTATAATTTTTATCGTAAGGAAGGAAGGGGAAAGGAATTCCTAGTCCGGATGAGCATTCCTTTACTTGCTGCCTTGGTGATTCTAGCGTTTTTTGGATTTGAGTACTTTTTCAAAAACTGATTCTTAGGCTAGAATTAGATGAACACAGGTTTTCCCTCTGAGTAATAATTTCATAATCCGGCCTTCTTTCTTTTCCGGCAAAGAAATGTCTACTTTTGCGGCATGATTGACCTCAAGCAAATACTGTCGGTTTCATTGATCCTCTTTTCGGTGATAGATATACTCGGATCTATACCGATCATCATCAATTTGCGTAAAAAAGCCGGACACATTCAGTCCGAGAAAGCTACCCTTGCAGCGGGTGTTTTGATGATTCTTTTTCTTCTGGGAGGAAAAACCATCTTATCCCTCTTTGGAATCGGGGTGGAGGACTTTGCCATCGCTGGTGCTTTGATCATTTTTGCTTTGGGGGCTGAGATGATTTTGGGAATTGAGCTTTTCAAGCCGGATCCAGAAGCTTCCACAGGGGCATCTATTGTTCCTATTGCCTTCCCTTTGATAGCCGGTGCTGGTACTTTGACCACTATCTTAACTTTGAAGGCCGAGTTTGATCAGGTGAATATAGCGATCGGGATTGTCCTGAATTTAATCTTGGTCTATGTGGTCCTGAAAAGTACCTCTTGGCTGGAGCGTAAACTTGGCAAAACAGGCCTGGATGTACTCAGAAGGATCTTTGGGATTATTTTGCTTTCCATCGCTGTGAAAATTTTCAAAAGCAATGCCTTCCCCATGGAAATTGTCTAACAGGGCAAATTCCCTTTCTTTACATCATGATTACCATTTATACAGATGGAGCTGCCAAAGGCAATCCTGGTCCCGGTGGCTATGGAGCGGTTCTGAAGTTTAATAAGCACCGGAAAGAGCTTTCCGAAGGGTTTCGCCTGACCACCAACAATCGCATGGAGCTTTTGGCAGTGATCCGAGCTTTGCAAGAGTTAAAGCTTACGGGAATTCCCGTCACAATATATTCGGATAGCAAGTATGTCGTGGATGCTGTCGAAAAAGGTTGGCTTTGGGGCTGGCAGAAGAAAGGATTTAAGGACAAAAAAAACCCTGATCTCTGGCTTCGGTACATTCCGCTTCATCTGAAGTATAAGCCCAAGTTTGTCTGGGTGAAAGGTCATGCAGGAAATATTGAAAATGAGCGATGCGATCAGCTAGCGGTAGAAGCTGCGGAAGGTCCAGGTCTCAAAGTAGATGAGGGGTACGAGTCAAATACCAAATAGTAATTTAACCTGAAATATGCATTAGAAAATCTACTACGACCTCAAATTGCTTCAAAATCAGTTGTTCCACTTAACTTTTGATCTCACCGTAGCGGTGCTACGCCTCGATCTCCAAAGTGACTGATTTTCTTGCACTTTGAGTTATCGTTACGACTTCTCCTGCATAATCCAGGTTTAAGACAGATAAATCTTTTGGAAAGCCCTAACAGGAAGGAGCCGAATCATTTTTCCATTCACAGAAAGGCTGTCTTCTTGATCCAGGGTGAGTATAAAACCTTCTTTCAGGTCAAAAAAACTCATCGCTTCAAATAGGCCTTCTATTTCTCGATTTTTGTTTTCTGAATGGATTTTTTCAGAAACTTGTACAGCCCATTTGCAGGTTTTCTCTTCAAAAACCACAAAATCACATTCTTTTTTCTCACGGTAATAGAACAATTGATAGGTGGTTTTTCGGAAGATTAAATAGACCAAATTTTCCAATAATCTTCCTTGATCCTTTGAAAAGCTCAATGAATTGGCCCGTGCAAATCCAGTATCTATACAATATACTTTCTTGGGATTTTTGGATATGCTTTTAGCTGACCAGCTGAAGCGAGGTAGGAAAAATAGAAGATAGGCATCTTCTAACCAGTTTAGATAATCAGATACAGTATTTGCAGAGCCTATTTCAAAGGTTTTTTTGATGCCATTATAACTTATTTCTTTTCCCACATTGGATATCAGATACAGGGTGATATCTAAGAGTGTTTTGGTGTTTTTGATACTATAGCGAATAGCGATATCTCGGAAAACGATATCCTTGAGTAAGTTTTGAAGGATTTCAGGATTTTTGTCTCTGAGATATTCAGGAAAGCCTCCTAAGTCCAAATAATTTTGAAAGTTTTCTGCATTGTCTTCCCAAGCATGATATTCTAAAAACTCGGAATAGGAGAAGGGGAATATTTCATATGCCAAATACCTCCCTGTAAGTCGAGTGCCGAGCTCCCGGCTGAGAAGCGAAGCATTAGATCCAGTGATGAAGACTTTTTGCCCATGATCATGCAATTGCCTGACATATACTTCCCAACCTTTTACATTTTGGATTTCATCAAAAAAATAAGGTGAGCCACTTGATTCCAAGATCTCATCCAATTTGGAAAAATCATCAACTGTAAAATCAAATAATCGAGGATCTTCAAAGTTTAAATAGGAGTAGTTCGGAGTATATTCCTCGATAAGTTGTCGCATGAGAGAGCTTTTTCCGGATCTTCTGATTCCAGTGATTACTTCTACTTGTCGACTTCCTTTATTGATTTTGTTTTTCGCCTCTCTAGGAGTGAGTGACAAATGTTGATCAAAAAGTTTTTTTTGACGATTGACTGCTAGTTCTATTTCTTCTTTGAGTAGCATATTTCTACTATTTCTTCTACTCAAAGGTAAAGGTTTATTTTGACAATATAAACAAGTTTATTTTACCAGTATAAACTTTTATATACAGCCAATATAAACTCTAGGCTTGCAAGTCCTCCATTGTCACCAATGGGATGTCTTTTCGATTGACATCTTTCAGAGCTTGATACTCAGCTTGTGGATATACCCAGCCTTCATCAGTCAATTCATAGAGAAGTGGCGCTAAATTTTGGACAGCAGCTTTACAGCCTTGCACGATTGCACCCATTTTTCCGGTTTGCTTGGATAGGACCGCCTCATTTTCAATTTCAAAAGGTCCCGAAAAGCCTTTTTCCTTCAACACATTTACAAAAGCCCGCCAGTCCAAATGATCACCCAGACCAAATCCTGGAAGCGTAGCCTCATAATGATGTCTGTCCCAAGGATTGGAGCTGGATGGGATTCCGGCCTTTTTGGCCCAATCTTCAGGAATCTGATGCATGGGATACATGTTTCCCCAGAAAGGATCAGGATTGTTGCGGGTGGATTTGACATGGATACGCTTCAGGCGACTCATATCTGTATTTTTGATCACCCCCACGGGGTCTGTGTGCTGCCAGATATCGTGGGAGGGATCATAAATTTCCCCATGATTCTTGGCAGGAATCAATTCATACATGAGTTTACGTGCTGCTAGTACCCCAGGCAAGTTGTTGTAAGTACTAAACTGACCTGAACTTCTCCAGCCTTCCATAGGGCAGTTCTCATAGAGTATGCTGACTCCTAAGTCGGCTGCATATTGAATAATTGGAGTAAAGATCTTTTGATATTCAAGTAGATTCTTTTCAAACCCACCTTCTTGATTTCCCAATTCATGATTGTAACCGACAAAAGTGCCAACTTTCACATCATTCTCATCCCCTCCGAGGAGGTGGGCCATTCGGATGAGTCGGAGTAAATGGTTCTGATTTTTGACACGCTGAATGGGATCACCACCGATCAAATTTTCAAAGGCCCCGATCGAAAGACGAAGAGATGCTTGGTTGAATTGCTCAATAATCCGATGAGCATCTTCGGGCCCAAAACTTTCATAATCCAAATGGGTAGCGACAAAATCATCCCGTGTGCCATCTCTTCGGAAGACGCAAAGGTCCAAGCCCTGCACGCCAATTTCATTTGCTTTGGAGATAGTTTGTTCCAAATTCAGCTGATCGAAAGCTGAAGTCATGATCCAAATCGGATTAGCCATTTGTCTTAAGGTTTTTTGGGTAAAAAAAACAGCCCTTTCGGGCTGCTTAAATTAATTGTTTTCTGCCAAATTTTTTGGCTTGGTGCTGATTCGTTTCCAAATCAACTCACCTACTTGTCGTCCTTGCCATACTCCCTCCTCAATCGCAGGCATGTAGTGAATACCGCCATACAATCTGGAAATCGCTGCTTCGGAAGAGGCTTCCAAAAATGAATCATATTCTCTGACAGGAAGCCCATAATTTACCTCTGAACTGTCCACAAAATGAAATTCCTCTCCAAATATCTGAGTCAAGGTATAGGCAGCAGCGGTGGAGGCGACGCTATGTCCGCTGGTATGCTCAGGAAATGGAGGTGTCTGTAGAATGGGAAGCCACTCCTCATCAATGTACTGATTGATGTATGTTTCTGGGCGAATTAAAACGCTTCGATATTTCTCATCCCAGCAAGCCACAAAAGCGTCATGCAGCGATACTCCGGTCAAAGCCAAGGCTTCGGCGGTCTTTTTCCAGTCTGCATTTGCGGTTTTAGAAGCGATAGCTGCGATACTCATCCAATGCCCTCCGGGAGTAATCTTTTTCTCGGCAAACATCACGTGACCTTTGACATTCATCTTGTATGGATTACAATCCCAAAACATCGCAATATCTAATTCTTCCTGCTTGGCTTTATTTACTGTTTCATAGACTTCGTAAGCCAGTTTATAAAATTCTGAATTTGGATCTGTGGAAAAAGGTGGGGGAGGAGATACCTTAAACTGAGCAGCTGAATCGATCACAAATGTTCTGATCTTATTCCAATGGGGTTCGATTCCCTCCATATATGCAGGAGGTGTAGGTTCCCAGGTACCCGGAAGATTTGTTACCGTGTATTTTGGGAATGAGCGGCTTTCGTGGTAATTGTCTTTTTTGGAATAAGCAATGACTGCATCTGCTACCTCTTGACCAAACTCCAAAGATGCTTCAAATACATCATCCGGGATTCCTTTTTCTTTCAATTCCTCATAGATTCCATCCCGATGCGCATTGACCATATCTTCTGAAAAGATCAATGCCGTCCCTGTTGTGTAATAGGCTGCCAAAGAGGCAAGTGGTGGGTAGACTTTATCTGGAATGGTAAAACTCACTGATTCGGAACCCTTCAACTGCCCCAAAAGGGACTGGTAGGCAGGGTCTGAGGCTGCAGCAACTTCGTAAGCTGCCAAGGATGAATAGGAGTAGATCCGAGCTGCCACCGGAGGGGAGAAAATATCATGAATGATCACCTCTGTGATCCGGTCTTGTGCTCTGGAAATATAGCTTCCATCTGTGATGACCTGACTGTAATCTACAGGCTCTTGGCAGGAAACAGTAATCAGGAAAATGGATAAGATAAGTAGACGTATGCTACGCATAATCGGGTAATTTTAATCTATTAAAGCTTTGATTTTTTCGTCGTGGAGTTAATCAACTCCCTGTTACTTTGTACGATAGGGACAAAGCTAGGTTAATTTATGAAAACAGCCTATGATATTTATCATTCCTGTATTTGGTCTAAAGGATAAATGGGGCCATTATGCGTCAATGCAAATACCTGTTTCTTGATCTCAAACAAAGCTCTCACCTCTGCATGAAGGGGTAGATTTTCATCTAATTCGACCTTTTTCCATTGGTTCTCCTCCAATTTCCATGCAGAAAGGGAAGATGCAGTTGCTTTTCCCAAATCCACTCGGTATCCTGAGAAATTACCTCCCAAAATTAGGGTTTTGGTATCCTCGTTCCAATGGATGGCAAATATCGGGCTTAGCTGAGCTTCCCAAGGAAATGGTTCAAATGTAAAGCTTCCGTCTTGGTTTTGAAAGTAAACACCCGAACGGAATTCCACCGCTTTTTTGGGTGTCACTTGGTCAAGGGTATTTTCAGGGAAAAGGTCCTTTGGGCTTTTAATTTGGGCATATTCCTGATAGTTCGGATGCTTACGTTTGATTCCGGGTATTTGCTTGATCAAGTCATCCCGGGTAGCAAATGGTACCAATTTTTCACCCATAAAATGAAAGATTAGCGGATCTGCCTGCCCATTTTCGTCGAAATCATGGTGATAGAGATAGACTGGTTTTTCCGGGCTGGCTTTTAGCTTGGAGTTCAATCCCAAATTTCCGGTGAGAATGTCCAAAAGACCATCTCCATTAATGTCTGCTAGCTGTAGGTCATTGATCCATCCTGCCGAATTCTCCAAACCCTCAGGGAAAAATTCTACGAGTTTGCCATCAGTTTTCTTGAAAACACGGACTCTTTGCCATTCCCCTGAAAGTAGGAGTTCATCAGTCCCATCCTGATCCAAATCGCTCCACTTGACTGAATTAACCATCCCGAAATCGATATCTTCTCCAAACCATTCTTCGGTTTGCTCTCGAAATTGTCCATTTCCGTTGTTGATGAGGAGGTAGCTTTTTGGGCTTGCACCATAGTCGCCTGCCACATTCGAAGCTCCGATAAAGAGGTCTAAGGCACCATCCCCATTTACATCTGAGGGTGCTATCGCTGCCGTATTTTCGCCGATTGGTGGCAAGGCATTTGGGAAGAAGGTAAACTGACCGGTACCATTGCCCAAAAACACCCGATCAAAAAGAAATAGATTTCCTTGCTCGAGTTCATTTCCCCCACTTGCTACGTAGAGATCTAATGCACCATCTCCATTCAAGTCAGCAAAAGTGGCAACGATATCTTCTGCCCGGGCCAATTGGTTGAAGGTTGGGTTTTCAATTTTTTCAAAAGATCCATCTGCCTGTTGCAAATGCAGTTCACCTGCCTGATCCTTAGCACCTCCCAAATACACATCCTCCAGCCCATCTCCATTCACATCTGCTACCGCTACCGCGGGTCCAGAAATGGCATAACTTCTTGGGATCAGGTATTCACGATCACTCTCTTTGATGCTGTTTTTTTCTTGATGTATCCAGTTGAAAGGACTTTCAGGCAGAATTTCCTCCTCAACTGTCAGTTTACTTTCACTTAATTCACCATTCCCTTTTTGGAGCTTTTGGTGGGTGTTGATTGAAATGCTTTTGAAAGCCTCTTGTTCTCCTTCAGGCCAACTTACTTGTACGGAGTCTATTGCGTCGATTTCGCCCAACCCAAAAGTCAGGACAGTAGACGTGCCAGATTGAAATCCTCTCGAGGTACTGAGGAATTGGCGGAAAACTCTTTTTCCAGCGAAAACCTGGACTTCTGCCCCAACCCCAAAAGGGTTTTTGCTGCTTGAGGAAAGACTGATTTGGACAAAATTTCTATTTAGCCTTTCACTTTGATTTTGGTAGATGAAAGCTTCCTGATCGAGATTATTGATAATGAGATCCAAATCCCCATCATTATCCAAATCGGCATAAGTACTGCCATTGGAATAGGACTCCTGATCAAGTCCCCAGCTTGATTGTACCTGTTCAAATTTTAGATTACCCTGATTTTGAAAAGCGTAATTTGGAAGCTTAACGCTTGGGAGCATGTCGATTTGTCTTTTGCGAAGCTCTGAGAAAGTCATATTAGGATCAGCCTCCTGAGAATATTGGATAAAGTCCAGATCATTCGGTCTTTTGACTATACCATTGGTGATGTGGATGTCCATCAAGCCATCATTGTCCATATCAAAAATCAATGGGGACCAACTCCAGTCTGAAGCAAAAGTACCGGCATAAAGCGCAATTTCACTGAAACCTTTTTTGTCTTGATTCAATTGCAGATGATTTCTGACATATTGATCTCCATAATTGAACTGCTTTTTGATCGAGTAAACCTCTACTTTGTCCTCCCCAACTGATTTCATCCAGATTTCCGGGTCTTCGGGAAGCATATCAGTGGTGATGATATCGGGCCTTCCATCTCCATTGAGATCGGCAGCATCATTTCCCATCGAGTAGCGCGAGGTGTTGGCAATCAGAGATTCAAGGGATTCTTGAAAAGTCCCGTCTTGCTGATTCAGGTAGAGGTAGTCGTTTTCTGTAAAATCGTTAGAAACGTAAATATCCGGCCAGCCATCTCCATTGAAATCTTCTATGGCAACACCTAAACCAAAGCCCAGAATGCTAGAGTAAATTCCGGCAGACTCAGTGACATCCACAAAGCGATCTTCTCCTTCTACGGATAAGTTTTTCAATAGTCGATCTCCCCCTTCATCTGCTTTATATCGGTTTTCTGATTGGGCAAAAACCTCCGGGGACTTCACACCATGATTCAGCAAGTAAAGGTCGAGGTCTCCATCTCTGTCAAAATCAAAAAATGCCGCATGAGTCCCAAACCCTTTGAAATCAACCCCGTATTGCTCTGATTTTTCTTCAAATGTCAGATTTCCTTGATTGATGAGAAGTCGGTTATGACCTTGGATCCCCTTGTAATCACCCACTTGGCTGATATAAATGTCCAAAAAGCCATCTCCATTTACATCACCGAAAATGACCCCATTGGACCAGCCTTTGACAGATTGAACTCCTGAGGATTCACTGATATCTTCAAACTGAAGATTGCCCTTATTTAGGTACAGCTTATTGGGAACTTGATTTCCGGTAAAAAATAAATCTACCAGACCATCATTATTAATGTCTCCAGCTGCAACTCCACCTCCATTGTAGAAATAGAGGTACTCCAGGATATTCAATGAGTCCGTGGATTGAAGTGAATTTTCAAATGTTACATCGGACTTCTCTGCAGGAATGAGCTCAAAGAGGCTTTGCTCTTTTTTTCTTTTTTCACAGGAATAAAAAGAGAGTGACAGGCCGAGAATACCGAGAATTAATTTGCTTTTGATTCTACTCCTCATACTTCCAAATTTCTGCCGCCGCGTTGTTTTTGATTACTAGCAGCCTTGAATCATATAGCCATTTGAAATGACGAACTTCTCCCTGCAATTGCATCGAATGAATGCGATTAGGAATAAAGCGGAACGTTCCATCCCCATTCCCAAGCAGCACTTCACCATAGCTTGCATCCGATTTTCCGATTTCGGGTTTGATCCCATAAAGATTTCCTCCTAAGATAAGATCCAGAATACCATCACCGTCCAGATCAGCTGTTTCAATCGCAAAAATCATGGACCGCTGTGCTTCAATCGGGAGGGATTTCCATTCAAATTTCCCTGACCCTTGATTCATCAATACCCCTGATTCCAAATGATTGACTTCGCTGATAATGGATTTTCCGATGGTTTCTTGATCAAAAATCTGCTCCAGCGTTTGATTATTGTAATTGCTGTAGCGGATGTATTTCTTTTTGATACTTGGGACCTGCTTTTCCAGTTCGTGTTTGAGCGTGTATGGAATAGCGACTCCGTTTCGGACGGTGGTGAAAAGCTGCTCAATGGAGCCGTTTTGATCAAAATCATTTAAGTACAAGCGGACAGGCTGTTCCTCAGATGCTTTGAATCGGGTATTTAGCCCTTGATTTCCTAAAATCAAATCCGGTTTTTGATCCTTGTTGAGGTCAGCTACTTTGAGACTTCGGTACCAGCCTTTTTTGCTTTCCATTTCAGGCATGCTGATTTTCTCTAGCTTTCCTCCTGTATTTCTGAAGAAGGTCGGTGCCATCCAGTCTCCCACCAGCACCAAGTCTTCCTTTCCATCTCCATCCCAATCAAGTTTGGCAGCATCTGTGACCATGCCGATTTCTAGCAGTTCAGGAGCGTAATTTTGTGTTTGTTCGGTGAATTGCCCTTTTCCATCATTGATCCAAATATGACCGCTGGCAGGAGCGCCATAGACGAAAGGAACCAATCGATCTCCGATAAACAAGTCCATAGCACCATCTTCATTGATGTCTATCGGGACGACTACTGAGCTGCTGCCACGAAGGCTTTGCAAGCCACTGTTTTCGGATTTGGTGAAATTTCCTTTCCCGTCATTTAGGTAAAGTCGGTCAGCAAGATCCAGGGCATTTAGCGGGAATTCATTTCCTCCGGAGCTTACAAAGAGATCCAAAGATCCATCTCCATTGGCGTCGAAAAATACCGCATCGGTATCCTCTGAATTTTTATCTCCTTCGAAGGCTTCCTGCGAACTGAATTTAAACTTGCCGGTAGAAGTGCCTAAGAAAATCTGTCCTGCTGCATCTTTTGATCCTCCAAAGTAAAAGTCTTCCAGCCCATCTCCATTCACATCGGCTGTGGCCATGGCCGGCCCCTCGGTAGAAAACAGGTGATACGTTAATCTATCCCGATCAAAATCTACGAAGATGTTTTCCCGGTGCTCGAAGGCGAGCTGATCTTTATTCTCTTTTTTGAAAGTCCCAAAATCAGAATCAGAAGAAGGACGGTCAATGGCTTCTTTTGCATCCTCCCATTTCAGGGAAATCAATTGGTTGACGTCTTGATCCTTGAGGATGGTTTCCCTGTTGTCAGGCCAAGTGACGCGGATTTCATCCAGTTTGGAAATAGCTCCTAGTCCGATTGTAAGTTTTGGATCGACAGAGGATTGAAAGCCCCGATTGGGCATCTGCTCCTGATAGAAAATCTCCTCTCCAGCTGTGATTTGAATTTGAGTTCCGATCGCATAGGTGTTTTTACTTTTGCCTTCTAGCTGGATTTGCAAGTAGTTTTTTTCGCTCAACAAACTGTCGGCCTGATTGATGAAAAGCTGTGCAGGACGATTTACATTGTTGATCACCAAATCAGGGTATCCATCGTTGTTGAGGTCTCCATAAGCAGCTCCATTAGAATGGATGGCTTTTCCCAATCCCCAGGCATCAGCTTGATTGACAAACTTCAGGTTGCCTTGATTCTGATAGGCATAGTTTGGAACTGGAGTGATCGGAATGGGATCTATCAATGCCCGGTAATCTACACCCTCTCCCGTAATAATTTTTACTTTAGTGTCTTCATCATCGATGAAGTTCAGGTAATCCAAGTCGGTAATATCTTGATAAATGCCATTGGCTACGAAAAGGTCCCGCTTGCCATCGCTATCCATGTCGAAAATCAGGGCTCCCCAACTCCAATCGGTAGCTTCCACGTTGGCAAGCCGGCCGACTTCGCTAAAGCTTCCATCCCCATTGTTCAGATGGAGCATATTTCTCGAAAACTGATAATGGTAGCCGTGATTTTTATTGAATTGAAACTTATCCCAATTTTCGAAAGTGGTTACCTGCTTCAGTCTCTCCAAGGGTTCAGGGAGCATATCTGTGACAAAAATGTCCAATAAGCCATCTCCGTTTATATCGGCAATATCCGCACCCATGGAAGCCGCGGAAATGGATCGCATAGAGGACTCCAAAGATTCAGTGAAGGTTCCATCCTGATTGTTGATGTAGAGATAGTCCTTTTCAAAAAAATCATTGGAGATGAAAATGTCCGGCCAAGTATCCTGATTCACATCTCCGATCGTGATGCCTAGCCCAAAACCAATAATCGATCCGTAAATTCCCGCCTCTTCGCTGACATCTGTGAAGCTTTCCCCATCATTTCGGAAGAGTTTGTCACCACCAACCGGGTCTCGCTTGGGGCGCTCATTTTGCATTTTATTGAAGCTACCAATGGCCTGATAGCTATTGTTTAGAAGGTAGACATCTAGGTCACCATCCTTGTCATAATCGAAAAATACCGCATGGGTAGAAAATCCCTCATCGGCTAGGCCATATTTTTCAGCCTCTTCCGAAAAATTCCCATTACCCTGATTGATGAAAAGCTCATTTTGCTTATTGTCGCCGGAAATATCCCCGGAGTTGCAAACATAGATATCCAGCAGTCCATCACCGTTCACATCAGCCATCGCGACACCTGTAGACCATGCACGGGTCCCAGCCACTCCTGCCTGCTCCGTGACATCCTCAAATTCTAAATTTCCTCGGTTTAGATATAGTCTGTTTGGTCCCAGGTTGGCGGTGAGGTAGATGTCGAGTAGTCCGTCTTGATTGACATCCCCTAGAGCTACTCCACCTCCGTTATAATAATTTCTGTAAGTGAAAATATTGAAATCCTCGTCAAAGGATAGGTCATTGCTAAAGTTTACTCCAGAGACTGCGGGGTCTAATTCCTGAAAAAGAGTGGGAGCCTTCTCCTCCTTTTGCTTACAGGAAAAAGCCAAGATTAAACTGAGTGCTATGTAAGAGTAATTTCTCATTCGTTTTCTTCTAGGCTTTTCAAAATGTTTAAGTCGGCTATCTCAGCCCTTACTACGGAGAGGCTTTTTTTGAAAACCCGAACTCTGCGATTACCATCGATTTTCACAAAGGCTATTAGACTTCGATCTTCATTACTGACTTCAAAGAATCCAGGTCCGTACCACTCTTCAAATTGAGCTACGACATCTTCTCGGAGGTTTTCCACGCTTAGCTCTTCATTCCATGGAGCCCATCCCTCATAGGTGAATTCCACCGGCATTAGGTAGATCTTATCATCTTCAAATTTGGGGTAGAACCGCATTTTAGCTTCTTTTCCAGAAGGTAGGGTTACATTGTATTCAACGGAAAGCTCGGTGGGGCCATTGCTTAGCACTCCTTTCTTATTCCAATCCCAACAAGTCTGGAAGAAGTCCTTTCTTACCATTCCTAATTCCAAATCCAGAAAGAGCTCATTATTGATCTCGCCTGAGGAAAGTTCCTCTTGCTCTATTTTTTGATATTCGCTTTGGCAAGAAATCAAACCCGATAGCATGGTACAGCTAAGGACGAATCTTAAATAGAACCGGTTTATCATCATTTTTACTTACGATTAAATATTGATTGTTTTGGATGGCTAGGATATCCCGGATTTCTCCTGGAATTGCCATTCCACTTTCGGCAGGCATCATAGCCTTCCATTTTCCTGAATTGTCTTTTTGTAAAACCCATCCATAGGAAGCTAGTTGCGTTCCAAGTTCTGGTTTGATACGACTCTGATTGCCTCCCAAGATGAGGTATTGGCCAGCTGCCGTCTTAAGCGAATGAATCGCAAATACCGGAGCTTGCTGTACTTCCTGCGGCAATTCTGACTTGGTAAATCGCTTCCCATTCTCATTTTTCCAAAGGGTAGTTTCCAGATTTTCAGCCTCCAAAATTAAGGAATTTGAAAGGGAGTTGGCAGGGAAAAGCTCCTCCATGCTTTTATCCTGATAGTCTGAATAGCGAACCAGGTTTTTTCGAAGTGAGGGGATTTGCTTGAGAAGCGCGTTTTTCATTACCCAAGGAATTGATTTCTCCCCATCAAACTCGCAAAGAATTGGGTCTAGGCTTCCGTTTTGGTCAAAATCATTGATGTACATCCGAAGCTTTGAACCATTTTTGAAGTGAAGGCGGGTATTGGTTCCACTGTTTCCTGCTAGTATTTCTGGATATCCATCTTGATCGAGATCTTCGACCAAAAGTCGATTCCAAAGACCTGTACTTTCTGCAAATCCAAATTCGGTAGTGCGGTTGGTTAGTGCTTCATCCAATGAAAAAATCTTAATAGCCATCCATTCTCCCGCCACAATTAGCTCGCTAATGCCATCTCCATCCAAGTCGGCCAATGCCCCATCTGTCAACATGCCTAGGTTGTTAATAGACTCTCCATAGGATTCGGAAATGTCTTTGAAGTTCCCTTTTCCATCATTTTCCCAAATGCCCAATCCTTCCGGTACTCCATAGGCAAAAGGCTGGGCACGGTATCCAAAGATCAAGTCTTCATCCCCATCTTGGTCCAGATCATGCGAAAGGGCAAAAGCGGTGGGTCGGGAATCGAATCCTTGTTCACTAAAAATGAACTCTCCTTGTTCGTTTTGGATGAAAAGTTGATCACGATATTGAGGACTGCGAGCCGGGAATTCTATTCCTCCGGACCATGTGAGTAAATCTTGCCGTCCATCTCCGTTGGCATCGAAAAATGCAGCTCCTATGATTTCCATTTCTGGATTTTGCCCTACCAATCGCTCACTTTCGTCCTTGGTTTTTCCAGCCTGATCTATTCTGAATAGTTGGGAAGGATAGCCCTTTGCTCCCGGAAGAAAAATCAGCGATTCATCCGCTTCTGGAGTGGGTGCTATTCTCGGGCCTTCATTACTGATGGACCAAAACCGAAGTCTATCCCGATCGAAATCTACAAAAGGACTTTCTTGATGCTTGATACTTTCGGGAAGTGGGAGCTCTTCAAAGAGTGGAGAAACCAAGTCTTTCTGATCTCTTAAAAGCTCCTTTTCTAAAGGGGAGAGCTTTAGGTATTGATTTGCGGAAATATTTTTGAGAATAGTCTCACTCAAATCAGGCCAAATTACTTGGATTTCCTCAATGGAAGATTCATCTCCCAATCCAAAGGCCAAACGGGGATCTACAGAGGACATATACCCTTTGACTGGATGGTACTCTTGAACTTGTATTTTTGAAGAGGTCGTGACTCTTACTTTGGCTCCAAAGTATCCGCTGAGGTCCAAACCTATAAAATTGTTCTTCCCATGCTCAATGCTGGTATTTCGATAGACTCCTGCTTCATCATTGAGGTTGTTTACCACCAGATCCAAGTCTCCGTCATTATCTAGATCACCGTAGGCTGCCCCAGTACTAAAGGTCGCCTGATCCAATCCACTCGTTTCTGCCTGATTTTCAAATGACCAATTCCCTTGGTTTTTGAACCAAAAATTGGTCTGTGGATTGGAAGGAAAGGCATCGATCATCTTGGTGACCAAAATGGAATCTGCCCGATAATCCTCTATCTTCTCCTGATTGTTCATGTAAAAATCTACGAAATCAAAGTCAGTCAGGTCCTTCACGATGCCATTGGCCACGAAAACATCTTTCAAACCATCCAAATCCGCATCAAAAATCAAAGCTCCCCAGCTCCAATCGGTAGCATGCACGCCAGCCATTCGGGCTATCTCCGTAAACAGGGGTAAATCAGAATTTGGGTTTTTCCCCAAGTTTCTTTGGAGGGTATTTCGAGTAAATTGTCGGTGGTAACCAGCCTTCAGATTAGATTGATACTTGTCCCATTCCTCAAAAGGTGTTTTGGTTTTGGCACGGGCTAGATCAGCCGGAAGCATTTCAGTGACAAATATCTCGGGAAGCCCGTCATTATTGAGGTCAGCAATATCAGCTCCCATAGAACCCATGCTGATTTCGGGTAAAAGATCAGGGAGAATCTCCCGGAAAGTTCCATCTTGATTATTGAGATAGAGGTAATCCCGCTCGAAAAAGTCATTGGAAACGTATAGATCGGGCCAATAGTCCTCGTTTAGGTCAGCGACCGTCACCCCGAGTCCATAGCCAATCACGCTACCATAAATCCCTGCTTGCTCGCTAATATCGGTGAATTTTTCTCCATCGTTTCTGAAAAGCTTATTCCCACCTTCGGGATCTCGGATTTCACGTTGCCCTTCCCTGAGATCAAATACACCCACCGAGCGGGCGGAATTACTCAGAAGGTATAAATCTAAATCTCCGTCTTTGTCAAAATCAAAAAAAACCGCATGTTGGGAGAGTCCAACTTCATCCAAGCCATATGCTTTTGCTTGATTCTCAAATTGTAGATTTCCCAGATTGATATAGAGCTCATTGGCTCGATTGGCACTGTTGAGAGGGCCAGATTTACAAAAATAAATATCGAGTAAACCGTCCTGATTCACATCTGCTAGGCTTACTCCGGTATTCCATTCATTTTGGGAAATAATCCCGGCGGAATCCGTAATGTCTTTGAATTTGAAGTTTCCTTGGTTGAGGTAGATTTTGTTGGGGCTCTGATTTCCTGAGAAAACAATATCAATCAGTCCGTCATTATTTAAATCTCCTAAACCGACTCCAGCCCCATTGTAGAAATTTCGAAAAGTGTAAGGGTTAACTGACTCGGTATAACTAAGGTCATTTCTGAATGTTATCCCTGACTCCTCAGGTTTTATTTTTTCAAAAAGTAATTGCTCGCTTTCTCCTTTTTTCTGGCAGGAGGCGAGTATGGAAAAAAGAATAAAGAGGAAAGAAGCTGACTTCTTCATACTTGTAAAAAAAAGGAAGTGCACGAATGTACACTTCCTTTTTGATTCAAATTAATATGTGATTAGTAACCTGGGTTCTGTACCAAGTTAGGGTTAGCATTGATCTGCTGCAATGGAATAGGGAATAGTGCTCTGAATGGCTCAGACTGTCCTTTTTCCCACCATGGATCATTCCAGGTACCGAAACGGATCTGGTCAGTTCTTCTGGAAGCTTCTGCAAACATTTCTCTTCCTCGCTCATCGTAGATATCCTCGAGGGTCAAAGAAGCGAATGCAGGCATGCCAGCTCTTTCTCTCACCATGTTGATCGCTGCAAGCGCATCACCTGTTTTTCCTTGACGGAAAGCAGCTTCTGCTTTAGTCAGATACATGTCCGCAAGTCTTAGCAATGGATAATCATTGCTCAAAGAGGAAGCAGCACCTGAAGCAAACTCAAACTTACCTACCCGAACACCCGCTTGACGCAAAGCGTTAGGAGCTAATTCGTTGATTTCAGGTGTGAAGGTCAAAGGCTCTCCATCTGGATCTTCTGCTTCGGCAGAAATATCATTCAAACGAGTACCATCAGCAGCAAACTGAGGACCTACCAAGAACGAATTCTTTCTGACATCATTGTCATCAAAGGAATTATAGAACTCTTCCAAAGAAGCGTATCCATTCCAAGGCTGCTCCTGTAGGTTGTAAGTAGCCTGACTGGAGTAGTGAAGAGTCATCTGCGCCAAGTTGAATCCACCAGCGTTATTCTCATCATAAGGAAGAGTCAGGATGTTTTCTGTTGATCCTCCATTTCTTGTAGAAAAGTTGCTAAAGAAGTTAGATGATAGAGAATAAAGACCACTGTTGATCACCACGTCTGCTGCAGCTTCCGCGTCGGCCCAACGAGCCGTGCCTGTGTATACTTCAGCATTCAAATACAACTTAGCCAAGACAGCATGAGCTGAATAGTAGTTCAATGTAGTCTTAGTGTCAGTTCTTGGAAGCAAATCCACATTTTCTAAGATAGACTGCTCGATAAAGTCAAATACTTCCTGACGGGAATTGTTAGTAGGGTTACCCTCTAAGTCATCCTCTGTGACGATTGGAACATTTCCGAAACTGTCAATAAGCCAAGAATATACCAATGCTCTAAGTACTCTAAGTTCAGCAGTCAAAGCTTGAACATCTCTATAAGAAACGATCAAGTTGTTGATTTCACCGATTGCAGTGTAGCAATAAGCCCAAGAGTTGTTGAAGGCTTCATCGGAAGCTTGCCAAGTGTGTCTGTGAGCACGTAGCCAAAGGCCACCATCTTCCCAGTCAGCACCTTTTTGAGGAATAGCCATCTCATCAGAGGAGACCTCATTGATGGACCAAATACTGTTGTGACCACCCCAGCTACCTACAATTCTTGAGTAAGCAGAGGCTTTCAAGACATCAATCAATACCGGATTGTTGCTATTATTCACCTCTTCCTGTGTAATCCCATCCAGCACCTCTTGATCCAACTCCCAGCATGATCCCAGCATCAATGTCGCAGGGATCAAAAGAAAGGTTTTTCGAATTGATTTAAACATATCTCTGTGTTTTGATTGATTATTTGAAGTTCAAAGAAAGTCCCAAAGTGAAGGAACGTGTTTGGAAGTATGTATTTCTTCGCTCGATACCTGGAGAAAGTGCTGTGGTAAATCCATCACCGTTTTCAGCATCAGTTACTCTAGCCTCTGGATCGATACCAGTGTAGTTGGTGATGGTAAACAGGTTTTGAGCAGCGAAGTACACTCTAAAAGAACCAATATGTGGAGAATTAGTTCTGAAATTGTAACCTAACTCCATGTTATCCAAACGAACAAAGCTTGCATTTTCTACATACGAACTGTTGAATGTTGGGGTTGAGGTCACCACCGGATTGGTTGGAGTCTTGTCTGTAATCACAGAGTTCCAAGTTACAGAAGCTCCATCTGCGTTTTCGTAGAATCCTCTGTAGGAGTTGTAAAGGTCATGACCCCACACACCTCTTAAGAAGAAGTTCAATGTCCAGTTTCTCCAAGCAAAGTTGTTGGCAAAACCAAACTCACCTTTTGGAAGACCATTACCAAGTCTTTCGAATTCATCTGGGTTGGTAGTAGATAAGATATATTCTCCTGACTCAGAAAGTCCCAATAGTCTTGGTCCATAGATATCACCCAATGTCTGACCTACTCTATTGTAGATAATTGGGTTGTTGTTCTGTCCTGGAGAACCTGGAGTCGCAAATCGCAATTCATCAAATCCAAGACCAGAAGCTGATAAGCTTTCGATTTGAGTTCTTTGATAGATTGTGAAGTTACCGCTAGGTGTCCAAAGCACTTCACCTAAGTTCAAGCCATTTACTGCTACAGCGAATTCAAAACCTGCATTACTCAAATCAGCTAGGTTAACCCAAGTACTACCCACTGTGTTGAATCGTCCTGGATCGAAGATGTTTGGTCCACCACCTACAGGTACATTGAATAGTAGGTCAGAGATATTTCTGGTGTAGTAGTCCATGCTACCAGTCACTTTGTTATCCCAGATACCGAAATCAACCCCAACGTTGAATTCTTTCTTAGTCTCCCACTTCAAGAATCTGTTTGGGTTGGAGTTTTGAACAATACCTACATAGATATCATCCGTACTCAAAGGATCACCATCCAAGTCAATTCGGTTACCATTTCCAAATACACCCAAAGCAAGGGTAGGAGATGGAGGAAGGTTACCAGTCACACCGTAAGATACTCTTGGCTTGAACTGAGAGAATACTCCCATGTCGAAAATCTGGGTAAAGTCAGAACCCAAAGAGAAGGCTGGGAATACACCCGTTTGATTTTCTGGTCCAAATCCTGAGTAAGTTTCCGCTCTGACAGACGCAGAGAAGAACAAGAAGTTATTGTAATTGAAGTTAGCTCGGCCAAATACAGAATTCAATTGATCCTGATTGGCATAAGAATACATATTGGTGAAGTTACCGATTCGCAGCGCACCTGCTCCTAGGTTATCCCATCCTGTATCAAATAGGAATTGTCTTGAACGTGCACCGAATCCTTGGTTTTTGGTAGTCTGCGTACCGACACCACCCAATAGCGCAAGATTCAATCCGTCAAACAAATCTACTTCATATCGAAGGGTAGATTCGAAGATTCTTTGAACCCGGTCGTTGGTGATTCGCTCGGCAGAACCAGTTGCACCAAATCCTACTTGGAAATCCTGAATAGACCAGAAACCACCAATCAATTCATTTCTTCTGTCTTCTGAATATTGAGCAGATAGTGTCAAGTTTGGTAGGAAGTCATACTCCACTCGGTATGAAGTCAATGCAGTCTTAATTTCGTTTAGAAATTTTTGCTGATTGATCAATGCTACTGGGTTGAAGAAGTCAAATAGGTCACGCTGGAAATAACCTCCGAAGCGCTGATTTGCTGTCTCTGTATCTTCAAAGATAGGAGCAGTTGGATTGTAGATAGTTGCATATCTAAATGCAGCATCGTTCACTGAATTAGCTTCGACTGTCGTGAATGAAAGGTTGACATTGAATCGCAATCTGTTATCCAAAGCACCTTGAGATAAGTTTACTCTGGTATTCAATCTTTCATTGGAAGATCCTTTTACGATACCGTTGTTGTTACGGTAATTGACAGATGCCAAATAATTGGTGTTGTTAAAACCGCCTGATACACTTGCGTTAGTAGTATAAGAGTATGCGTCTCTAATCAACTCTTGTCTCCAATCTGTCTCACTTCCAAAATCAGTTCCTCCTCTAGCCACAAACTCTTCTGGAGAAAGCACTGGAATTAGGTTGGTCGCTTGATCCAATGTTCCGAAAGAGTTAATGCTTACTTCAGCACGGCCATCTTTGCTACCTTTCTTGGTAGTTGTAATCAAAATCACACCTGAGGATCCTCTAGCTCCGTAAATCGCAGCTGCAGAACCATCTTTCAATACATCAATCGACTGGATATCGTTCGGATCGACGTTTTCCAATGAAGCACCAATCACACCATCCAATACGATAAGTGGAGAGGAGTTGGCACCAAAGGTGGAAAGACCTCTAAGACGTACATTGAACCCAGCATTTGGGTTGCCACCTGGACGTGTAATGGAAAGACCTGCTACTTTACCTTGAAGCAACTGAGCCGGATTGGCAACGTTACCACGGTTGAAGTCTTCAGGTTTCACACCAACTACCGCTGAAGTGATTTCCTTTTTGTCCTGTGAACCGTAACCAATCACCACCGCCTCCTCCAAGCTCTGGATATCTTCCTCCAGATTAATGGTAAAGCTACTTTGGTTTCCGATTTCTACTTCTTGGGTTAGGTATCCTACAAAGGAAACTACCAAGATTTGATCGCCTGATTGAATGTCAAGAGTAAACTTTCCATCCAAATCCGTTGCAACCCCGCGGGTGGTGCCTTTGACTAGCACAGTGGCACCGGGAACAGGGTCACCAAGAGAAGCATCCAGGACGGTACCTGTGATGGTTCTGTTTTGCGCATTGGCTAGGAAAGACACCCCAAATAGGAGGGTCAGTGCAAAAGCCAATGTTTTGAACTGTTGTAAATAATTTCTCATAGGGTTTTTTGTTAGTTAAAAAGCGAAATAGGTATGAGTACTTAATTTCGAAACTAATGTGTTGTATTATTTTTGATTTTGCAATATTTAACAAAGTGCAAAGTAGTATGTTGGAAAAGCGCCTTTTAATAGAATAAAGTATATTTTAATAATTCCATATATTATCGAATTGTTAATTGAAATATTTTTAATGGAAATCGTTTTCCTTTTATTAAAACTTAAAAAATTGAAATATTTTTAAAAAAATGAAAATTTTGAAGCTTTCGAGGAAGTGCCTCTATTTCAAGAAATGACATCTTTAAAAAATTTTAAAAAGTAGTCTATTTTCCTAAAAAAATTAAAATTGGTCTTTTTGCTTCCTTTTCGCCTTGTTTTTGGTCCCAAAAAGCCCCTTGTTTGGACTGATGAGCATTTTACAACTCTGGAAATCTATTCCTCGTAATTTTATTTTATTACTTCTATTACTCTGCTTTATATGAAAAATCCTGCAGCTTTTTCACTCTTAATATTGTCATTTTTATTCATTTCATTTTCTTCTTTTTCTCAGGGAATTCGTGGTCGGGTTTTTTCTAATGATGGAGAGCCTTTGCCTTACGCTTCAGTCTTCATTAGGAACCTCGGAGATGGAGTGCCTGCCAATGATGAAGGTTATTATGAAATGAAATTACCGGAGGGAATCTACGATGTCTACTTTCAGATTTTGGGATATAAATCACGCATCGAGACCTTGGTTGTCAAAGAAGGGGTTTGGACAGATTTTGATGTAAGATTGGAGCCTCAGATTTACACCCTTGAGCAGGTAGAAGTTCGGGCAGGTGCTGAAGATCCCGCTTTGACTATCATGAGGAAAGCCATCTCTAAGGCAAAGTACCATCGACTGCAGCTCCAATCGTATGAGATGACTGTCTACCTGAAGGGAACAGGTCAATTGACGGATGCTCCCTTTTTTCTTAAAAAAACGCTTGAAAAAGATGGACTGAACCTGAATGAAGCCTACACTTCAGAGTCGGTTTCCAAGATCCGGTTTTCATTACCTGACAAATTGGAAGAAGAGGTCATCTCAATCCGTACCAATGGGGATAATCAAAACACTTCACCCGCTCCGTACATTCAGACGAGTTTTTACGAAGAAAAAATCAATGAAATCATCTCTCCACTATCTCGAGCAGCCTTTCAGTATTATCGCTTTCGCTATGAAGGAAGTTTTTTTGATGAAGATGTCATGGTCAATAAAATCCGGGTAATCCCTCGGTCGCGTGGCGAGCGGATTTTTGACGGGTACATTTACATTATCGAGGATCTATGGGCCATTCATAGTCTGGATCTGAAGTCTTCGCTTTTGGGTTTTCAAATCGAAGCCAAGCAACAATACGCCCCTGTGGCTGAGAATGTTTGGATGCCCTTTACACATACCTACCGCTTTTCAGGAAAGATTTTCGGCTTTGCCGGTGAATTTAATTACCTCGCTTCTACCCGGGATTATGAGGTAGTGCTGAATCCTGACCTTGTCCAAACTCCTGAGATTATCGATGAAAAAATTGAGGAAAAGCCTCAGGATGCAATGGCAAAAGAAGCCGAAGATCTGGGGCTTCTAGAAAAGCTAAGCAGTGAAACTCCCAAGACGCGTAAGGAATACCGGAAACTTCTCAATGAGTATGAAAAGGAAATGCTCCAAGAGCAACGGGAAGAAGAGGTGATTATCGAGCGGAATTATACGGTGGACAGTCTTGCGAAAAAGCGGGACTTGAGCTATTGGGATAGCATCCGGCCGGTTCCTTTGACAGCAAAGGAGATTCAAGGCTATGAGCGGGATGATAGTCTGGCAGTGGTGGAAGCTGCCAAAATGAGTGAGGTAGACTCAGTAGCCAAAAAGGCAAGAAGGAAATATCGGCCCTTGGACTTTCTCAATGGGGCAACCTATAGTTTCGGAAAAGGTAGGAGCATAGGATTCAATCAGAATTGGACCAAAATATCTTTCAATACCGTGGAGGGACTGAAAGTTGGTGTGTCAGGTTTCTATCGGAAAGCGAAAGAAATACCGATGGCAGATAGTGTCAATGTCTTTCGGAAGAGTTTCAATATCGAACCCGAACTCAGATATGGTTTCAGTAGTATGCGATTTTATGGAAAATCTACCTTGCGCTGGTCAGGTACCAAACCCACCTCGGGCTACTCTTATGGACTTGAAGGGGGGCGTTTTATTTATCAGTTTAATGGGGGAGAGCCTATCAATGAGCAAGTGAATGCCTTGTATTCGCTCTTGTTCAGACAAAATTATATGAAGCTCTACGAGCAAAGCTTTGGTCGGGCATTTTGGGCTCATCGGGTGGATTATGGCTTTACCTACCGGGTGAATTTCACCTATGCACAGCGTAATCAGCTTTTCAATAACTCGAATTACAGTTTTTATAATCGAGGTGAGCGGATTTATACTCCAAATCAACCTGAAAACGTAGAGACCGGTAACCAGGCATTTCAAGACCATCAGATTGCTAAGCTTCAGCTAGGTGTAGAATGGAGGCCTGGAATAAAATACGGTATCCGAAATGGTCGAAAATACCCTATTTCGGATCGAGCGCCATTGATTCGGTTTGATTACATCAAAGCTATTCCACAACTGACCCGACAGCAAGATTTTGCAGCAGACTTTGATCACATTCGTGTAGGAGTGGAGCATGACTACACCTTTGGAATCAGTGGGAAGTTCGATTTCAATGTGAGTGCCGGGACTTTCTTGAATTCCAATCGGGTTTATTTTCCAGACTTCCAGCACTTCGGGGGCAATCGTACCATCTTTTCAAACTTTGGTCCTGCTTCCAATTTCCGATTTATGGACTATTACAAATACAGCACTTCAAGCTCTTATTTGTCAGGTATTTTCCATTATCAATTCCGAAAGTTTCTCCTGACTCAGCTTCCAATGCTTCGCTTTTCAGGAGTGCAGGAAAATGTTTTCTTGAACTATCTTAAAACCGAAAACTCCCCTCACTACGTAGAAGTGGGCTATTCTTTGGATAATTTGTTTAGGATCTTCCGTGTAGAGATAGGTGCAGGGTTTGAAAATGGGCAGTATTTACGGGGAGGAGTAAGATTTGGGGTGGCGACCTTTATTCAGATACAGTAGTGGTATTTATCTCAGATCAGATAATTCATAAAAATTATCCGGGCTGATTACCTGAAAGCTGGAATTGGGATAGGTTTGGCTGAAAATCTTAGGGGGCTTGATTGTATCTAAAGTGAACTTCATAAATTTAGCTAAATACGTGAAGTTGAATTCATGATTTTAGCTAAATACATGAATTTTGGGTTCTGAGATTTTTCAAGATACCTCCCCCATTGATTGGATTCTTCCCATTTAAAATCAAAAAAAGCCACTCTCTATTCGAAAGTGGCTTTTGTTCGAAATGATAATTTTGAATGATTAAACCTTCATGATATCCGCTTCTTTTTTCACGAGAAGTTCATCGATTTTAGCGGAATATTGATCGGTGAATTTTTGAACCTTGTCTTCAGCACGCTTTACCTCATCTTCTGAAGCACCTTCTTTTTGAAGTTTTTTCAGCGAATCATTGGTGTCTTTACGTACGGTACGGATGGATATTTTTCCGTTTTCACACTCATGCTTGGCTTGCTTTACCAAAGCTAGTCTGCGCTCTTCAGTAAGTGTAGGAATGGTAAGAATGACTACCTCTCCGTTGTTTTGAGGAGCGAGGCCAAGGTCAGAGTTGATGATGGCCTTTTCGATCTCAGAGATTAGGTTTTTTTCGAAAGGGCGAATAGACAATGTCCGAGCATCCGGTGTAGTGACAGAAGATACTTGATTAATAGGAGTAGGGGTGCCGTAGTAGGGGACCATGACTCCATCGAGTAGGTTAGGCATGGCCTTTCCTGCACGGATTTTGACTAATTCTGCAGCCGTATGATCCACGGCTTTTTGCATGAGTTCCTTTGCTTCCTCGAGATACAGTTCTATTTCTTCCATGAGATTGCTTAGATTGATGTGATTAGTGTGCCGACTTTCTCTCCTTCTACGAGTTTGCTGAGATTACCGGCTTTGTTCATGTCAAATACAATGATAGGCAGATTGTTTTCCTGGCAAAGTGTAAAAGCCGTCATGTCCATGACATTGAGGTTTTTTTCATACACTTCGTGAAAAGAGATGGTTTGATATTTGGTAGCTGATTTATCTTTTTCAGGATCTGCTGTATATACGCCGTCTACTCGGGTGCCTTTCAAGACTACGTCCGCCTCAATTTCGATAGCTCGAAGACTGGCTGTAGAGTCTGTTGTGAAATAAGGGTTACCAATCCCAGCTCCAAAGATTACGATTCTACCTTTTTCCAGGTGACGGATTGCTCTTCTTCTAATAAAGGGTTCACACACACTTTCTACCTTGATACCTGACATCAATCGTGTATACATTCCAGCTTGCTCCAAGGCGCTTTGCAATGCCATCGCATTGATCAGGGTGGCTAGCATTCCCATGTAATCACCTTGTACTCGGTCAATTCCGGATTTTTCAGCCTGAACCCCTCTAAAAATATTTCCTCCTCCAATGACAATGGCGATTTCCACGCCCATATCTTTTACTTTTTTGATCTCAGCAGTGTATTGCTGTAGCCTATTGGGGTCAATCCCGTAGTTTTTGTCACCCATTAGGGCCTCTCCGCTGAGTTTGAGGAGGATTCTTTTGTACTTCATTTTTTATTTCCCTTTGTTTTTAAAATGTCACCTCTTCTTGATGAAGCTTGATTTTCCAAACTCATTTTGCTTAAACCTTTATCTTGACCAAGCAGGCACTGAGTTTGATTTTTTTGGACTGTTTTCAAAAATCACCGGACAAATATAATTTCTATCCCTCAGAATGCTAGTATTTTTTGAGTTTCCCGTCAGGAAGCTTTAGAAAGTAATCAAAACCTGGTTTTTCTCCACACTTTGTTTGAGGTTTACCTTTACCTCTGATACCAGGCCATCTCCGGGAGACTTGATGATATTTTCCATTTTCATAGCCTCAAGAATCAACACGACGTCGCCTTTCTTGACTTCATCTCCGGGCTTTACTTTCAAATCCAAAATCAGTCCTGGCATCGGTGCTTTGATATCCTGAACAGCCGAACCGGCTACGTCTTCCATGCCCATTTCTTCAAGCAAGAGATCAAAGCGATCTTTTAGAGATACCTCGACCAGTTTTTTATTCAGTCTGATATGAAGTGTTTTGGATTCTTTGTCAATACTCACCAATTCAGCTTCATAGGACTGATGATTTTTAATCAGATGAAACTTCCTTCCATCGATGGGTTTGATATCCCAATCGAGTGCTTTATCTGCCACGGTGATGCCCTTTTCGTTTTTTTCAACCGAAAAGGTTTTGTCATTGATGGTTGCTGAAAACATTCCTGCTAATTTAGGCCTTCAAGATTTATTTTGAGTTTTCTGAAATTTGTCAAATATCCAATAAATGCACACGAAGCCAAAGAATATTTTGGGAAAGAATCTGATTTGGGTGATTTCAGGCTTATTGATCTATACCACTGCCTGTAAATCTACCCAGGATCTGCCTCCCAAAGAAGTTGTCAGCATCATAGAACCTATTCCTCAAATAGAAAGTGATGACTCTAATTCAGATGATTCACTGAAGGCAATGCAGCTTTTAAGGCAAAAAGAGGCGGCAATTGCAAACTACCGGGCCGCAGCTACCAGAGAGTTTGATATTTTGGATACCGAACTGGATTTACGCTTTGATTATGAGCAGCAGGCTGTGATGGGTGAAGCTATTTTGACCATCACTCCCTATGCCAAAGCTCAGTCTATATTGGTTTTGGATGCAAAAGATTTTGAACCTGGATCCATTTATTTTTCTCACGATGGAGAGGAGACATCGACTAATTATCGCTATGACTACAAGCAGTTGATGATTTACCTTCCCAAGCCTGTTAGCCTAAGCGATACATTTTCTATTCGGGTAAGATATACAGCTTTTCCAGAGCGAAATTCAGGCTCGGACAACTTGGCTATTACCGACACCAAGGGTTTGTACTTTATTGATCCTCTGGATACCGTACCGGGCAAGCCTACCATGATTTGGACTCAAGGGGAGACTGAATACAACAGTAAATGGTTTCCGACTATCGACAAACCTAATGAGCGCTTTACTCAGACCATCCATTTGACAGTGAAAGATAATCTTACAACCGTCAGCAATGGAGAGCTGATTGCCCAAAAACCGCTTGCAGATGGAATGCGCCAAGATACCTGGAGAATGGATTTGCCTCATGCTCCTTACCTAGCTGCTTTGGCAATTGGTGAATTTGATGTAGTTAAAAGAGACTTGGATGGTCTGCCGATCAACTACTATGTAGAAAAAGGATATGGAGCTGGGGCAGCGAGAGTATTTAAGCATACCCCTGAAATGATCCGCTATTTCGAAGATTTGCTTCAGGTAAAATATCCTTGGCCCAAATATGATCAGATTGTCGTGCGGGACTTTGTCTCTGGTGCGATGGAAAATACCACAGCTTCCATTTTTATGGAAGAATTACGATTGACAGAGCGTGAAGCCATCGATTCAGAGTGGGACTACATCATTGCACATGAATTATTTCACCAATGGTTTGGAGACTTAGTGACTACAGAGTCTTGGGCTAATCTGACCCTGAATGAAGCATTTGCAAACTACAGCGAATATTTATGGAACGAGCATAAATATGGAGATGACCTAGCCAAATTAAAGCTGATCGTCGAGACGGAAACTTATTTTCAGGAAGCTGAAACCAAGCAGGTGGATTTGATTCGCTTTGACTATTCCGATCCTGAGGATATGTTTGATGCGCATAGTTATTCCAAAGGAGGGGTGATCCTACATATGCTTCGGAACTACCTGGGCGATGAGTTATTTTTCAGAGGACTCAATCTTTATCTTACTACTCATGCGTTCCAAAGCGTGGAAGTGCATGATTTAAGGTTGGCATTTGAAAAGGTCAGCGGAGAAGACCTGAATTGGTTTTTCAACCAGTGGTTTCTAGATAAGGGACACCCTGAGCTCAAGGTTTCTATTGATTACTCCATTCCTGAGAATCTTTTGATCACAGTAGAGCAAACACAGGATCTTACGCTTTCCCCTCTGTATAAATTGCCTTTCGAGATCAGTTGGTACGAAGGGGAAGAGCGGAAGAGTATGCGATTTATTTTGGAGAAAGGCTTTCAGCAGTTTGCGCTTGAAAATGAATTTCCCCTGACACAAGCCTATTTCGATGAGGGTAAAAACTTACTGACAAAGCGGAAAGGGGAGTTTTCATCTGATCATTACGTACGGCAGTTTCGGGAATCTCAGTTGGGAATCGCGAGATATGAAGCGTTGGACAGCTTGGTGATTAGAGTAGAGGAGGATAAGTTGAAACCTTTGTTGGCAGAAGGTCTGAAAGATCCCTTTTGGAGTATTCGGGAGTTGACGCTGAATATTCTTCAGAGCAACCCAGAATGGATATCAGAAGGAATGGAGGAATCTATTTATACTATTGCCGATAAGGATGAAAAAAATTCCGTTCGGGCGGGAGCCATCGATGTATTAGGTTCGTTAAATGCGGACAAATACTATCCTGATCTCAGCCGGTACGTGAATGATTCATCTTTTTTGATTGTCAGTTCCGCCTTGATGGCTATGAATAATGTTTCTTCAGAGCGGCTAGATCCTGATTTGTTTGAGCGATTTGAATCGGAAACGAATTATCGGGTACTCGTACCTGTCGCAGAATACTATCTCAATGAGGATATACAGGGTAAGGGAGATTGGTTTCGTTCCAAGCTTTCCGTGCTGAGTGGCGAAGGTTTATATTATTTTTTGGGTTATTTCAGTGAGTATTTTGTTTCCAATCCGGAAGAAGGGGCTGAGGAAGCCAAGGTCTATTTGTTGGATCAGATGCAAAATAATCCACAGGTTTTTGTTCGATTGGGAGCATTTCAAGGGCTATTGGGATTTGCTGATGATGAGACCTTGGTGAAGCAATTGCAGGAAATTGCATCGAAAGAGACGAACTCCCAGATCAAAAATTACTTTCAGTACTTCCTTCAGAGCTTTGGAGACGAAAATTAAATCATTGATTTTAAGCTAATTAAAACTTATTTCAATAAAATATTCGGAAAAATATTTTGTATGCTTTGAAACTTTGTGAAAAGCCTATAATTTTGCCATCCGTTATGACGAATAGTGGTCATAATTTACTGAAAAGCAGACAAGGGGGAATACCAAAGCGGCCAACTGGGACGGACTGTAAATCCGTTGACTTATGTCTTCACAGGTTCGAATCCTGTTTCCCCCACATTGCCGAATTGTAAAATTTTTTCCTAGTTTTGCAGGGCAAAAAAGTAGAGGAAGTATTCTCTAAAGATTAAAAGCGGGAGTAGCTCAGTTGGTAGAGCGGCAGCCTTCCAAGCTGCAGGTCGCGGGTTCGAGCCTCGTCTCCCGCTCAATGCCTTTCTGAGGAGGGCATCGGGTAAAAGCCGACGTAGCTCAGGGGTAGAGTACTTCCTTGGTAAGGAAGGGGTCACGGGTTCAAATCCCGTCGTTGGCTCTTAACGGCTTATAATTAAACTAAACATATCTTTAAACTTAAACTGAGGATTTTCAAGCATGGCAAAAGCAACATTCGACCGTTCCAAGCCGCACGTAAATATCGGTACGATTGGACACGTGGACCATGGGAAAACTACATTGACTGCAGCTATCACTACAGTGTTGGCTAAGCAGGGTCTTTCCGAACTACGAGATTTCTCTTCTATCGACAACGCGCCAGAAGAAAAAGAAAGAGGTATTACTATCAACACCTCTCACGTAGAGTATCAAACAGCAAACAGACACTATGCACACGTAGACTGTCCAGGTCACGCTGACTATGTGAAAAACATGGTTACAGGTGCCGCTCAAATGGACGGAGCTATCCTAGTGGTAGCAGCTACAGACGGACCAATGCCACAAACTCGTGAGCACATCCTTTTGGCTCGTCAGGTAGGTGTACCTGCTCTAGTTGTATTCCTTAACAAAGTTGACATGGTTGACGATGAGGAACTTCTTGAGCTAGTTGAAATGGAAGTTAGAGAATTGCTTTCTTTCTACGAATTCGACGGTGATAATATTCCAGTTATTCAAGGTTCTGCTCTTGGAGCATTGAACGGAGAAGAGAAGTGGGTTAATACAGTGATGGAATTGATGGATGCGGTTGATAACCATATTCCGCTTCCAGAGCGATTGACTGACAAAGATTTCTTGATGCCTGTAGAGGACGTGTTCTCTATCACAGGTCGTGGTACTGTAGCTACCGGACGTATCGAAAGAGGTGTAATCAACTCTGGTGATCCAGTTGATATCATCGGTATGGGTGCTGAAGGATTGAAGTCTACTGTTACTGGTGTTGAGATGTTCCGTAAGATTTTGGACAGAGGTGAAGCTGGTGATAACGTAGGTCTATTGCTTAGAGGTATCGAAAAAGCGCAAATCAAGCGTGGTATGATTATCTGTAAGCCAGGATCCGTAACTCCACACGCTCACTTCAAGGCTGAGGTTTACGTTCTTTCAAAAGAAGAAGGTGGACGTCACACTCCATTCTTCAACAAGTACCGTCCACAGTTCTACTTGAGAACTACTGACGTGACTGGAGAGATCAAACTTCCAGAAAACGTTGAAATGGTAATGCCTGGTGATAACGTAACTATCGAAGTTAACTTGCTTAACGCAGTTGCTTTGGAGAAAGGTCTTCGATTTGCGATCCGTGAAGGTGGTCGTACAGTAGGAGCCGGTCAGGTTACTGAAATCCTAGACTAATACATATTATACTTAATTAACAATGCGATCCTAAAGTTTTTTGGGATCGCATTTGTTTCTTAAGGCACTTATATCTAATTTTGCGTTCCCGTTTGGAGAGCGATCAAACACACGGGCATAGTTCAATGGCAGAATAGCGGTCTCCAAAACCGTTGATGGGAGTTCGAATCTCTCTGCCCGTGCTAGCAAGCGAATCAATATGAATTTAAAAAACTTTGTCCTCGAGTCTTACGACGAAATGAAGAACAAGGTCACCTGGCCGAAGTACTCATTTCTCCAGAATTCTGCCGTATTGGTATTGGTAGCGTCACTGATCTTTGCACTGTTTATTGGTGGAGTGGATCTAGGATTCGAAAATATCATGACATGGTTTTATGATTTGTTTTAATTGAATTGAAATTACAGCATGGCCGAACATAAGTGGTACGTACTCAGAGTAGTAGCAGGACAGGAAAAAAAAGCAAAGACTTACCTTGACAATGAAATTGTCAGGCAAAAGTTGGATGAATTTATTCCAGATGTTCTGATTCCTTCTGAGAAAGTATATGAAATGCGAAATGGCAAAAAGCGAGTCCGAGAGAAGAACTTCTTTCCGGGCTATGTGCTTGTCAACGCAGATCTATCGAATGGAGAGGCCAATCACGTAATAACGAGTATTCCGGGAGTAATCGGGTTTCTTGGATCAAGCCAGGGGGGAGCTTCCAAAACCCCTGAACCATTACGCCAATCAGAAGTTAACCGCATCTTAGGAAAGGTTGAGGAGATTGATGAGTTTGCCGAGAAGCTGGATACACCATTTATAGTCGGAGAGTCCGTAAAAGTAATGGATGGACCCTTCAGTGGATTTACCGGGACGATTGAGGAGATATTTGATGACAAGAAGAAATTGAATGTTATGGTCAAGATCTTTGGACGAAATACTCCTGTTGAATTAAACTTTATACAAGTAGAAAAACAAGACTAAGCAATGGCTAAGGAAATCACTGGTTATTTAAAACTGCAAGTGAAAGGTGGCCAGGCTAACCCGTCGCCTCCAGTAGGTCCAGCTCTTGGTTCCAAGGGTCTGAACATCATGGAGTTCTGTAAGCAATTCAATGCACGTACCCAAGACAAAATGGGTCAAACGTGTCCTGTATTGATTACAATCTACTCGGATAAGTCTTTCGATTTTGTTGTAAAAACTCCACCAGCAGCAAACCTGCTTTTGGAAGCAGCAAAAATCAAAGGAGGATCTGCAGAGCCTAACCGTAAGAAGGTAGGATCTGTTACCTGGGATCAGGTAAAGGAGATAGCGGAGGTGAAAATGCCTGACTTAAATGCTTTCAAAGTGGAGTCTGCCATGCGAATGGTAGCGGGGACTGCACGTAGTATGGGTATCACAGTATCTGGAAAAGCCCCTTGGGAAGAATAATTATACAACTATGGCTAAGTTAACAAAAAAGCAAAAAGAAGCTCTTTCTAAGTACGACCCAAGCCAAGTGTACTCCCTGGAGGCCGCTTCTACGATCGTAAAAGAGATTACTAACACAAAATTTGACGCATCTGTGGATGTGGATGTACGCCTTGGTGTAGATCCTCGAAAAGCAGATCAAATGGTCAGAGGTGTAGTGGCTCTACCTCATGGTACTGGTAAAGACACCAAAGTATTGGTTCTTTGTACACCGGACAAAGAGGAAGAGGCGAAAGAAGCAGGCGCAGACTACGTTGGATTGGACGACTACATTGCTAAGATCGAAGGTGGGTGGACTGACATTGATGTCATTATCACTATGCCTAACGTAATGGCAAAAGTAGGTAGACTAGGTAGAGTGTTGGGTCCTCGAGGCCTAATGCCAAACCCTAAAGCAGGAACAGTAACCCTAGAAGTGGGTAGAGCTGTAAAAGAGGTGAAGGCTGGTAAGATTGATTTCAAGGTAGATAAGTTTGGAATTATTCACGCAAGCGTAGGAAAAGTATCTTTTACCCCTGAGAAAATTCAGGAGAACGTAAATGAACTTATCCAAACCATCTCCAAGCTGAAACCAGCTTCCGCAAAGGGAACTTATTTTAGAAGTATTCATCTATCCAGTACGATGTCTCCGGGCATCAAACTAGACAAGGGTAGTTTTCAAGGTATCTAAATCATGACTAGAGAAGAGAAAAAAGAAATAATCGACGGTCTTACCGAGAAATTCAGAGAAAACCCTTTCTTCTATGTTACAGATGCTTCCGGGTTTACTGTAGCACAGGTGAATGCTTTCCGACGTACATGCTTTGAAAAAGGAGTGGAGTACAAAGTGTACAAAAACACCTTGATCAAAAAAGCATTGGAGAATCTCGATGCAGATTTCTCTCAGTTGGATGATACATTGAAAGGTTTCTCTGGTATTATTTTCTCCAAAGAGATCAGCAATTTACCGGCGAAAGTTTTACTTGACTTCCGTAAGAAGTTAGGTAAAAAAGAAACCAGACCAGTATTCAAAGGAGCTTCCATCGATTCAGATGTAATCGTAGGTGAAGCAAATCTTGAAATGCTGTCCAACCTTAAATCTAAGCAAGAATTGCTTGGAGACCTTTTGGGTCTGTTGCAATCTCCTGCTATGAACTTGATCTCCGCACTTCAGAGTGGTCAAAACAACCTAGGTGGTGTTTTGAAGGCTTTGGAAGAAAGAGGCGAGCAGTAAAAATTCACACATTTAACAACGAAAATTTAAACTTTACAATAAAATGGCAGATCTAACACAACTTGCAGATCAGTTGGTTAACTTGACTGTAAAAGAGGTTAAAGAATTGACAGATATCCTTAAGGATCAGTATGGTATCGAGCCTGCAGCTGCAGCTGTAGCAGTAGCTGGACCAGCTGCTGGTGGTGCTGATGGTGGCGCTGCAGAAGAAGAGAAAACTTCTTTTGACGTGGTATTGAAGGCAGCCGGTGGTCAGAAGCTTGCAGTAGTTAAGCTTGTGAAAGAATTGACTGGTCTTGGATTGAAAGATGCAAAGGAATTGGTTGACTCCGCTCCTAAAGCATTGAAAGAAGGTATCGCTAAAGACGAAGCTGAGGCTTTGAAGAAGTCTCTTGAAGAAGCTGGTGCTGAAGTAGAGATCAAATAATTTGGCAAAACCTGAACCCTTGGTTTAGGTATTGCCCTAAGACCTGACTAAAATAAGTCAGGTCTTTTCCTGTTTATGCACAGGGTAAAAATTGCATTATTCCAAGCGATAATTGTCGCATTCCTTTATTAAATATCACTAAAACACACACTACCTTGGCTATCAAGAATCAAACCGAAAGGAAAAGTTTCTCCTCCATTAAGGTGGTCAAAGACTATCCGGATTTTCTCGATATTCAGTTGCAGTCCTTCAAGGACTTTTTCCAACTGGATACACCTGCTGAGAAGCGAAGAGCAGACGGATTATTCAAGGTTTTTTCAGAGAATTTCCCAATTTCTGATTCCCGTGAAAACTTCACCTTGGAGTTTATTGACTATGCAGTTGACCCTCCTAAATACAGCGTCGGAGAGTGTATCGAGCGCGGACTGACCTACTCTGTGCCGCTCAAGGCAAAATTGAGGTTGCTTTGCCACGATGAAGATAATGAGGACTTTGAAACCATCGAGCAGGAAGTATTTTTAGGAAATCTTCCATACATGACCGAAAAAGGTTCATTTGTGATCAATGGGGCTGAGCGAGTGATCGTTTCCCAGCTTCACCGATCTCCAGGTGTCTTCTTTGCTCAAAGTAAGCACACCAACGGTACCAAGCTTTATTCCGCTCGAATTATTCCTTTCAAAGGTTCTTGGATCGAATTTGCAACTGACATCAACAATGTCATGTATGCTTATATCGATCGTAAGAAAAAATTTCCTGTAACCACACTTCTTAGAGCTATTGGATACGGTTCAGATAAAGATATCCTGGATCTATTCGGTCTTTCTGAGGAAGTAAATGCCACAAAAACTGCCCTTAAAAAAGCTGCAGGCCGTAAGTTGGCTGCTCGTGTTTTGAGAACATGGGTAGAGGACTTTGTGGATGAGGATACTGGAGAGGTAGTTTCTATCGACCGAAATGAAGTTCTATTAGAACGTGATACGGTACTTACCGAGGAAGATATTGAAATGATCTTGGATTCAGGCTCTAAGAGCATCATTCTCCACAGAGAAGATGTCAACATTGCTGACTACTCCATCATCTACAATACTTTACAAAAAGATAACTCAAACTCTGAGAAGGAAGCGGTAGAAGTCATTTATCGTCAGTTGAGAAATACTGAAGCTCCTGATGAGGCTACTGCCCGTGAGGTAATTCACTCCTTGTTCTTCTCTGACAAGCGTTATGATCTAGGAGAAGTTGGTCGTTATAGAATCAACAAAAAACTGGGTCTCGACATCGATTCGGAGAAAATCGTCCTTACCAAAGAGGATATCATCAATATCGTTAAATACTTGATCGGTTTGATCAACTCTAAAGCAGTTGTCGATGATATTGATCACTTGTCAAACAGACGTGTTCGTACTGTAGGCGAGCAGCTTTACAGCCAATTTGGTGTAGGTTTGGCTAGAATGGCTAGAACCATCCGTGAGCGAATGAACGTTCGTGACAACGAAGATTTCAAGCCAGTTGATTTGATCAACGCGCGTACGCTTTCTTCAGTAATCAACTCTTTCTTCGGAACCAACCAACTTTCTCAGTTTATGGATCAAACCAATCCATTGGCTGAGTTGACCCACAAGCGTAGACTTTCTGCCTTAGGTCCTGGTGGTCTTTCTAGAGAGCGTGCAGGTTTCGAGGTTCGTGACGTTCACTATACGCACTATGGGCGTCTTTGTACGATCGAAACTCCTGAAGGTCCAAATATTGGATTGATTTCCTCTCTTTGTGTTCACGCAAAAGTGAATTCAATGGGCTTCTTGGAAACTCCTTATCGCCAAGTAAAAGAAGGCAAAGTAGGGATGAAGAAGGAGGATATTGTCTTCCTTACTGCAGAAGAAGAGGATAATCATAACATCGCTCAGGCCAATGCACCTTTGGATGAGAAAGGATCTTTTGTAAATGATCGTGTGAAGGCTAGATATGAGGGTGATTTCCCTGTGTTGGAGCCAAACGAAATCAGCTACATGGACGTAGCTCCTAATCAGATTGTATCTGTAGCTGCTTCGTTGATTCCATTCTTGGAGCATGATGATGCAAACCGAGCCTTGATGGGTTCCAACATGCAGCGTCAGGCAGTTCCATTGTTGAAAGCTGAAGCACCAATCGTAGGTACTGGACTTGAAGGAAAAGCTGCTATCGATTCTAGATCACTGATTATTGCTGAGGCAAGCGGTGTGGTTGACTACGTAGATGCTACAAAAATCCGAATCAAGTATGACCTATCTGACGATGAGTTGTTGGTCAACTTCACGGATGAATATAAAACATATGATCTGATCAAATTCAGAAGAACTAACCAAGACACGACGATAAACCTAACACCACTTGTTTTGCATGGTCAAAAAGTGGAAAAGGGTCAAGTTTTGGTCGAAGGATACTCCACCAACAATGGTGAGCTTGCACTGGGTAAAAACCTAAGAGTAGCTTACATGCCTTGGCAGGGTTACAACTTCGAGGATGCGATCGTTATTTCTGAGCGAGTTGTTCGTGAGGATATATTTACTTCCATTCACGTAGAAGAATTCCAACTAGAAGTTCGGGATACCAAGCGTGGAGAGGAAGAATTGACTTCTGAAATTCCAAACGTTTCCGAGGAAGCTGTCAAGCACTTGGATGAAAACGGTATCATCACTGTAGGTGCGGAAATCAAAGAGGGCGATATTATCATTGGTAAGATTACTCCAAAAGGTGAAACTGATCCTACACCAGAAGAGAAGCTTCTAAGAGCTATCTTTGGTGACAAAGCAGGTGATGTAAAAGATGCTTCTTTGAAAGCTTCTCCATCATTGAACGGAGTGGTAATCGAGACCAAACTATTCTCTAGACCTAAGAAGGATAAGGATGTACGTGCTAAAGCAAAAGCTGAGGTTGAAAAACTGAAGGCAAAATACTCCAAGGACCTTCTTGGAATCCGCGCTCGAATGATCAACAAGTTGGTCAATATTCTTGATGGAAAGACGTCATTGGGTGTCAAGCATAAGTTTGGTGATGAGATTATCAGCAAGGGACAGAAGTTCAATCATAAAAACATTGAAAATAACCTCTTCCCAGCTAAGAACCCTTATCGGGATGAGTCTAACTACAATGTGCCAGAAGAAGCGAATTTGATCTCAGACATCATCCTAGATGACTGGACAGATGATGCACATACCAATTCACTCATTGTACAATTGGTGAAAAATTACACCAATGCTCGTAATGAGATTTCCGGTCAATTTAAGCGTGAGCGATTTACATTGGAGGTAGGTGATGAGCTTCCTGCAGGTATCGTGAAGTTGGCAAAAGTATACGTAGCCAAGAAGCGTAAACTGAAAGTAGGAGATAAGATGGCAGGTCGTCACGGTAACAAAGGTATCGTGGCAAGAATCGTAAGAGATGAAGATATGCCATTCTTGGAAGATGGTACTCCAATGGACATTGTATTGAACCCACTGGGCGTACCTTCCCGAATGAACATCGGACAGATCTTCGAAACTGTATTGGCATGGGCTGGTCAGAAACTTGGTAAGAAATATGCCACTCCAATCTTTGATGGAGCTTCTATGGAAGAGGTTTCTGCAGAGTTGGAAGCAGCAGGTTTACCTCCATATGGCCGAACTTACCTATACGATGGTCTATCAGGCGTCAGATTTGATCAGCCGGTGACCGTAGGTATAGCTTACATGTTGAAGCTAGGTCACTTGGTAGACGACAAAATGCACGCAAGATCCATCGGTCCTTACTCTTTGATCACGCAGCAGCCATTGGGTGGTAAAGCCCAATTCGGTGGACAGCGATTTGGAGAGATGGAAGTATGGGCATTGGAAGCATTCGGTGCATCACACGTGTTGCAGGAAATTTTGACGGTTAAGTCTGATGACGTAATTGGCCGTGCAAAAGCATACGAAGCGATTGTTAAGGGTGAGAACCTGCCAAAACCAAATATCCCTGAATCATTCAATGTATTGGTTCATGAATTGAGAGGTTTGGCATTAGAAATCACCTTAGACTAATTTGGCTCAATTGGGCGGGTAACCGCCCTTCACATATCTTTCTATAAACTATGGCGTTCAGAAAAAACAAAAAACTCAACAATGACTTTTCGAGAGTCACCATCAGTTTGGCTAGCCCAGAATCTATTCTGGATAGCTCAAATGGTGAAGTGACCCAGCCAGAAACTATCAACTACAGAACTTACAAGCCTGAAATGGGCGGGTTGTTCTGTGAGCGGATTTTTGGTCCGGTCAAAGACTGGGAGTGTCATTGTGGCAAATACAAGCGCATCAGATACAAGGGCATTATCTGCGACCGTTGTGGTGTAGAGGTGACCGAGAAGAAAGTACGACGTGAGCGAATGGGACATATCGAATTGGTAGTTCCAGTTGCCCATATTTGGTATTTCAAGTCCCTTCCAAACAAAATTGGTTACCTATTGGGACTTCCTACCAAAAAGCTAGATCAAATCGTATATTATGAGCGATATGCGGTAGTTCAAGCTGGTATTAAAGCTGAAGACGGTATTCAATATCTTGACTTTTTGACGGAGGACGAATACCTCGATATCATGGATAAGCTTCCAAAAGAAAACCATCTTTTGGATGACGATGATCCTAATAAATTCATTGCCAAAATGGGTGCGGAGGCATTGGAAATGCTTCTTGCTCGTTTGGATTTGGATGATCTATCTTACTCTCTTCGCCACCAGGCGGCTACAGATACTTCCCAGCAGCGGAAGGCTGAAGCGCTAAAGCGATTGAAAGTAGTAGAGGCATTCCGTGATGCACGTACGCGAATCGAAAACAGACCTGAGTGGATGATCGTCCGCATGGTGCCTGTTATTCCGCCAGAATTGCGACCATTGGTTCCTTTGGATGGAGGTCGATTTGCAACTTCTGATTTGAATGACCTTTACCGTCGTGTAATTATTCGAAACAACCGATTGAAGCGTTTGATCGATATCAAAGCACCTGAGGTGATTTTGAGAAACGAAAAGCGAATGCTTCAGGAAGCTGTCGATTCACTATTTGACAACTCAAGAAAAGTAAATGCGGTAAGATCCGATGGAAACCGTGCCTTGAAGTCTCTTTCTGATATGTTGAAAGGTAAGCAAGGTCGATTCCGTCAGAATTTGCTCGGTAAGCGTGTGGATTACTCCGGTCGTTCGGTGATCGTAGTAGGTCCTGAATTGAAGCTTCACGAGTGCGGTCTTCCTAAAAATATGGCAGCAGAGCTTTTCAAGCCTTTTATCATCAGAAAGTTGATCGAAAGAGGAATTGTTAAAACGGTAAAATCTGCTAAGAAAATTGTGGATCGTAAAGATCCTGTCGTTTGGGATATTTTGGAAAATGTGTTGAAAGGGCACCCTGTTCTTCTCAACCGTGCTCCAACTCTTCACCGTTTGGGTATTCAGGCTTTCCAGCCAAAATTGATCGAAGGAAAAGCGATCCAATTGCACCCACTAGTTTGTACAGCATTCAACGCTGACTTTGACGGTGACCAAATGGCGGTACACGTTCCACTTGGACATGAAGCTATCCTAGAGGCATCTACTTTGATGCTTTCTTCGCACAACATTTTGAACCCGGCCAACGGTGCTCCAATTACTGTCCCTTCTCAGGATATGGTATTGGGTCTTTACTACGTGACTAAGGGTAAAAAATCTACTGAGGAAGAGCCTGTAGCTGGAGAGGGAATGACCTTCTACAGTCAAGAGGAAGTAATCATTGCTCTTAATGAGGGGCAAATTTCCAAACATGCTCACATTAAGTGTAAGGTAAATGTTCGCTCTGCAGATGGAGAGATCAAATCTGAGCTTATTGACACGGTAGCAGGACGATTGATTTTCAATCAATTTGTACCAGAAGAAGTAGGCTATGTCAACGAACTATTGACTAAGAAAAAGCTTCAGCAAATCATTGCTAAAGTTGTGAAGGTTTGCGGTGTAGCCCGAACTGCTCAATTCCTGGATGATATCAAGCACCTTGGTTTCCAAATGGCCTATCAAGGTGGATTGTCCATGGGTCTGAATGATGTCATCATTCCGGATGAGAAAGATCCGATGATTGATAAGGCAAAAGAAGAAGTAGATGTTGTTTGGAACAACTATCTAATGGGTCTTATCACAGACAATGAGCGATACAACCAAGTAATTGATATCTGGACAAGAACTAACTCTCATCTGACGAACATCTTGATGAAGCAGATGGAGGAAGATAAGCAAGGATTTAATGCGATCTACATGATGATGCACTCCGGAGCCCGAGGTTCTCGTGAGCAGATTCGTCAGTTGGGTGGTATGAGAGGTTTGATGGCCAAGCCACAGAAGAACCTTCAGGGTTCTGTAGGTGAAATCATCGAAAACCCAATCCTTTCAAACTTCAAAGAGGGTCTTGATGTATTGGAGTACTTTATCTCCACACACGGTGCTCGAAAGGGTCTTGCAGATACAGCCTTGAAAACAGCCGATGCGGGGTATTTGACTCGTCGTTTGGTTGACGTAGCTCAAGATATGATTGTCACTGAAGATGATTGCGGTACGCTAAGAGGATTGGTTGTACAGCCACTCAAAGACAATGAAGATATTGTAGAGCCACTTTCTGAGCGAATCCTGGGACGAGTATCTGTTCACGACGTGTATGATCCGATTTCTGATGAATTGATCATTCCTGCCGGAGTAGAGATTGACGACGAAATCGCCGCTAAAGTAGATGATTCCGCAATCGAAGAAGTTGAAATTCGATCCGTGTTGACTTGTGAAACTCGTAGAGGAGTTTGTTCTAAGTGTTACGGAAGAAACCTTGCTACTGGTAAAATGGCTCATACAGGTGAATCTGTCGGTGTAATTGCTGCACAGTCCATCGGTGAACCAGGTACCCAATTGACACTTCGTACATTCCACGTCGGTGGTACAGCTTCCAACATGGCAGTTGATGCAAGTATCAATGCTAAATTTGAAGGAGTTGTTGAATTCGACGAGGAATTGAGATTCATCGAGACCACCAATAAGGATGGAGAGCCTGTCACAGTAGTAATGGGACGATCTGGTGAGATTCGAATCAATGAAGCGAAAAGCGGCAAGACCCTAGTGTCGAACCACGTTCCTTACGGAGCTATCTTGAATGTGAAAGATGGTCAGAAGGTAGCGAAAGGTGATTCACTTTGTACTTGGGATCCATACAACGCAGTGATTCTTTCCGAATTTGATGGAAAGATTGATTTCGAGTCGATTGTTGAAGGTGTTACTTTCAAAGAAGTAGCCGATGATCAGACAGGATTCCGTGAGAAAGTAATCATCGAAACCAAAGATAGAACGAAGAACCCTGCCATCGTGGTAGAATACGGTGAGGATAGCAAGTCTTACAATATCCCAGTTGGTGCCCACTTGGCAGTAGACTTGGGCGACAAAGTGAAGGCTGGTCAAATCCTTGTTAAAATTCCACGATCTGTAGGTAAAACTCGAGATATTACCGGTGGTCTTCCACGAGTAACCGAACTTTTCGAAGCACGTAACCCGTCTAATCCGGCGGTAGTTTCTGAAATCGACGGAGTGGTTTCTTACGGAGGTATTAAGCGTGGTAACCGAGAGATCATCATCGAATCTAAAGATGGTGTGATCAAGAAATACATGGTGTCGCTTTCTAAGCACATCTTGGTACAGGAGAATGATTTTATCCGTGCTGGTGAGCCATTATCTGATGGGGCAATTACTCCAAATGATATCTTGGCGATCAAAGGGCCGACGGCTGTTCAGGAATACTTGGTCAATGAAATTCAGGAAGTATATCGACTTCAAGGTGTGAAAATCAATGATAAGCACATCGAGGTGATTGTATCTCAAATGATGCAAAAAGTCGAAATTCTGGATGCAGGAGACACGAGCTTCCTTCAGGGTCAGACTGTAGACAAGTGGGCTTTCAGAGAAGAAAACGATATGATTCTTGATAAGAAAGTCGTCATGGATGCAGGTGATTCTAGTACTTTGAAGCCAGGTATGATCATTTCTGCAAGAAGATTGAGAGACGAAAACTCCAGTCTGAAGCGTAAGGATTTGAAATTGGTACAAGTGAGGGATGCAGAAACTGCGGTTTCTAAGCCAACACTTCAAGGTATCACTGCAGCTTCTTTGGGTACTGAGAGCTTTATCTCTGCAGCATCCTTCCAGGAAACTACCAAGGTACTTTCCGAAGCGTCTATCCGAGGTAAGCGTGATGAGTTGTTAGGTCTGAAGGAAAACGTGATCGTAGGTCACTTGATCCCAGCCGGTACAGGTCAGCGTAACTTCCAGAAGATGATCGTTGGATCTCAAGAGGAGTACGAAAAGCTTTCTGAAAACATGGAGATGACTTCTTCAAAGTCCAGCGAAGCAATTCTGTAAAATTTATAATTAGTCTTAAGTGAAAGGCCTGCGTCGAGCAGGCCTTTTTTAATCCTAAGAAAATGAGCGAGCAAAAGAAACCAGATCAACAGATCAATGTTGAATTGAGCGAAGAAGTGGCAGAAGGCGTTTATTGTAATTTGGCCATGATCGCCCACTCCAATTCAGAGTTTGTGATAGATTTCATCCGGATGATGCCTGGTGTTCCAAAGGCAAAAGTGAAATCCAGAGTGATTATTACTCCGGAACATGCCCAGCGATTGCTGGCTGCATTAAAAGACAACATTGATAAGTATGAGGCCGCTTTTGGAAAAATCAACCCGAATGATGAGCAGCCGAAGTTCCCGATTAGCTTTGGAACCCCCGGAGAAGCCTAACAAAAATATAACTCCTTAATTTTGTTAGTCTTATTACTTTATTTACCTTTGCAGTCCAAAATTCAACAGTTTACAAGACAACTAAATAATTTCAGTTAATGCCTACTATTCAACAGTTAGTAAGAAAAGGTAGAACTACACTGGAAACCAAATCAAAATCAAGAGCTTTGGATGCATGTCCACAGCGAAGAGGGGTTTGTACCAGAGTATACACTACCACACCTAAGAAGCCTAACTCAGCGATGAGAAAGGTGGCAAGGGTTAGATTGACAAATGGAAAAGAAGTGAACGCTTACATTCCAGGTGAAGGTCACAATCTACAAGAGCACTCTATCGTATTGATCAGAGGTGGTCGTGTGAAAGATCTACCAGGTGTGAGATATCACATCATCCGAGGTGCACTAGATACCGCTGGTGTGAAGGACCGAAAGCAGGGCCGATCCAAGTACGGTGCGAAACGACCAAAGGCTGCAGCAGCCAAAAAATAATCAGTAATCAGAGAAAGAAATGAGAAAAGCGAAACCAAAGAAGAGATATATTCTTCCCGATCCAAAGTTCAATGACACTTTGGTGACCAAGTTTGTAAACTGTCTAATGATCGACGGGAAGAAGAGTATTGCTTACAACATTTTCTACGACGCAGTCGAGAAAGTGGAGGCAAAAGTAGGTGAGAATGGTCTTGAAGTTTGGAAAAAAGCGCTTAACAATATTGCTCCATCCGTAGAGGTGAAGAGTCGTAGAGTTGGTGGTGCTACATTCCAAGTTCCAATGGAAGTCAGACCAGAGCGGAAGATGTCCCTTGGAATTAAGTGGATGATCAACTATGCAAGAAAAAGAGGTGAAAAGACGATGATGGACAGACTAGCAGGAGAGATTATGGCTGCTGCTAAAGGTGAAGGAGCTGCCGTCAAGAAGAAAGATGATACGCATAGAATGGCAGAAGCCAACAAAGCATTCTCACATTTTAGATTTTAATTAAGGATGGCTAAAAGAGACTTAAAGTACACCAGAAATATCGGTATCGCCGCTCACATTGATGCCGGTAAAACTACCACCACTGAGCGGATCCTTTTTTACTCAGGTGTATCTCACAAAATCGGTGAGGTTCACGACGGAGCAGCTACCATGGACTGGATGGCTCAGGAGCAGGAAAGAGGTATTACCATTACTTCAGCTGCGACTACCGTATTCTGGAACTACAGAGATCAAAAATACCAAATCAACATCATCGATACTCCGGGACACGTTGACTTTACCGTAGAAGTAAACCGTTCCTTGCGTGTATTGGATGGATTGGTATTCCTTTTCAGTGCCGTTGATGGTGTAGAACCTCAGTCGGAGACTAACTGGAGACTAGCAGATAACTACAAAGTAGCTCGTATCGGATTTGTCAACAAAATGGACCGTGCTGGAGCTAACTTTCTTGACGTGTGTAAGCAAGTGAAGGAGATGTTGGGTAGCTATGCAGTTCCTTTGCAGTTGCCTATCGGAGCAGAAGATAAGTTCAAAGGTGTTGTTGATTTGATCAATAACAGAGCTATCGTATGGAATGAAGAGGATATGGGAATGACTTTCGAGGAGGTTCCAATTCCTGAAGATATGCAAGAAGAGGTTGACCAGTGGAGAGAGCATTTGCTTGAAGCTGTAGCTGAGTATGACGAATCGTTGATGGAGAAATTTTTCGATGATCCAGATTCTATCTCAGAGCAAGAAATCTTGACTGCGCTTCGTGCAGCTACCATCGATATGAAGATTGTTCCGATGGTTTGTGGATCTTCATTCAAAAACAAAGGAGTTCAGACCATGCTTGACTTGGTGATGGAATTACTTCCTTCTCCAATGGACAAAGACGATATCATCGCTCATGATCTGGACGACGAAGAGAAAGAGGTAAGAATCGCTCCAGATGAGGACGAGCCTTTCTCTGGTCTAGCATTCAAAATTGCTACTGACCCATTCGTAGGACGTCTATGCTTCGTAAGAGCTTATTCCGGTAGATTGGATTCTGGCTCTTATGTATTTAATAGCCGTTCTGGAAATAAAGAGCGTATTTCTCGTGTGTTCCAAATGCACGCCAATAAGCAAAATCAAATCGATGCACTTCGTGCAGGTGATATTGGTGCGGTAGTAGGATTTAAGGACATCAAGACTGGTGATACCCTTTGCGACGAAAAGCGTAAAGTTGTATTGGAGTCTATGATCTTCCCTGAGCCTGTAATTGGATACGCAATCGAGCCAAAAACTCAGGCTGACGTAGATAAATTGGGTATGGCTATCGCCAAGCTAGTAGAAGAAGATCCAACACTTCAAGTAAATACTGATCACGAAACTGGTCAGACTATCTTGAGAGGTATGGGAGAGCTTCACCTAGATATCATCATCGACCGTTTGAAGCGTGAGTTCAAGGTTGAGATCAACCAAGGTGCTCCTCAAGTTGCTTACAAAGAAGCTTTGTTTGGCTCTGTTGAGCACAAAGAAGTTTACAAGAAGCAGACTGGGGGTAAAGGTAAATTTGCCGATATCGTTTTTGAACTAGGTCCACGCGAAGCGGATGCTGAGACTGGAGAAATTAAGCCAGGTTTGGATTTCGTTAACGGTATCGTCGGTGGTGTAATTCCAAAAGAATTTATTCCATCTATCCAGAAAGGATTTGCTGAAGCGATGAAGAATGGTCCTTTGGCAGGATACCCAATCGAGGCGATGAAAGTGAGATTGTTCCACGGATCATTCCACGACGTCGATTCAGACGCCCTTTCTTTTGAATTGGCTGCAAGACTTGGATTCAAAGAAGCTGCTAAAAAGTGTAAGCCTCAATTGCTTGAGCCTATCATGTCAGTAGACGTGGTAACTCCAGATGAGTACACGGGTCCTATCACTGGTGACTTGAATAGAAGAAGAGGACTCATGAAAGGAATGGATACCAAAGGGACTTCTACAGTAGTGAAAGCTTCTGTTCCATTGTCTGAACTGTTTGGCTATATCACTGATTTGAGAACCATCTCTTCAGGTCGAGCTACAGCTTCATTGACATTCTCTCACTATGAGCCTGTTCCGAACAACATCGCGGAAACTGTAATAGCAAACGTAAAAGGTCAGAATGCCTAATCAATATTTGTGATGAATCAGAAAATCAGAATAAAACTAAAATCATACGATCACAGCCTGGTGGATAAGTCATCAGAGAAGATCGTGAAAGCCGTCAAAGCGACGGGTGCTGTGGTAGTCGGACCGATTCCTTTGCCTACCAAAAAGGAGAAATTCACCGTATTGAAGTCTCCACACGTAAATAAGAAAGCAAGAGATCAGTATCAGCTTTGTACTTATAAGAGATTGGTAGATATCTACTCAAACTCATCTAAGACTGTTGACGCCTTGATGAAAATCGAACTTCCAAGTGGAGTAGACGTCGAAATCAAAGTCTGACAGAATCTGAAATTTCAGGGAAAATAAGACCCACCTATTGGTGGGTCTTTTCTTTGTCTAAAGATTTCCAGAAGAAATCCGGCTGCAAACCAAATGAAATTAGTCTCTGCTACGGAAAATTCTAGCTAATTGTTTGAAAATATAGGAGTTGGGGTTTGCTACAGAATTTTATTTCAGTAACTTTGCAGTCCTTAAAAAGGGCCCAAGCGCATAAATGCTTGTGGATTATCAAATTATCTCCAAAAGATGTCTGGTATAATAGGAAAAAAAGTAGGAATGACTAGCATTTTCAGTGCCGATGGACGTAACGTCGCATGCACGCTAATAGAGGCTGGTCCTTGCGTAGTGACGCAAGTAAAAAACGTTGAAACAGACGGGTACAACGCAGTGCAAATGGCGTATGGGGAGCGAAAGGAGAAGAATACTCCTAAGCCACTGATCGGTCACTTTAAAAAGGCCGGCACCACGCCAAAGCAGAAAGTTGTTGAGTTTCGGGATTTCCGGGTCGAGTTTGAAGGCCAGGTTGATCTTGGAGCTACGGTGAAGGCCGGAGAGGTGTTTATTGAAGGAGACTTCGTAGATGCTATCGGTACTTCTAAAGGTAAAGGTTTCCAGGGTGTAGTGAAGCGTCATGGTTTTGCCGGTGTGGGTGGTCAAACTCACGGTCAGCACAACAGACAGCGTCACCCAGGATCCATTGGTGCTTGTTCTTGGCCATCCCGAGTATTTAAGGGAATGCGAATGGCCGGTAGAACCGGTGGAAATCGTGTGAAAATATTGAACCTCAGAGTATTGAAAATTTACCCTGAGCAAAACCTCCTGTTGGTTTCAGGTTCAATACCAGGTCACAAAAACTCTTTCGTAATTCTAGAGAAGTAAGCCATGGAATTAGCAGTATTAAATCAACAAGGCCAAGATACCGGTAGAAAGGTACAATTGTCAGACGAAGTCTTCGGGATTGAGCCGAATGACAATGCCATCTATCTGGATGTGAAGCAGTACCTGGCTAATCAGAGACAGGGAACACATAAATCAAAAGAGCGAAACGAAATCGCAGGATCTACCAAGAAGATCAAAAAGCAAAAAGGTACCGGTACAGCTCGTGCAGGATCTTTGAAGTCTCCGATTTTCAGAGGTGGAGGTAGAGTTTTTGGTCCTAAGCCCAGAAACTACTCGTTCAAATTGAACAAAAAAGTAAAACAACTTGCCAGAAAGTCTGCCCTTGCATACAAGGTGAAAGAAAATAGTCTTTCTGTTTTGGAAAACTTCAGCTTTGAAGCACCCAAGACTAAATCCTACCTGGCATTGCTTAATGGATTGGCGCTATCCGATAAGAAGACGCTGTTGGTTCTCCCAGAAGACAACAAAAACGTTTACCTGTCCAGCCGTAATATCCCAAAGGCAAAAGTTGTCAATGTAAATGATGTAAATACTTACGCTGTCCTTAATGCAGACCACTTGGTGCTTTGCGAAGGTTCTGTAAGTAAGTTGGAAACCATTTTATCAAAATAAGACAATGGACATTCTAAAGCAGCCTTTGATCACAGAGAAAGTTTCCGCTATGAACGAGCGTGGTGTCTATGGATTCGTCGTAGACCGTTCCGCCAAAAAGCCGGAAATTAAAAACGCTATAGAAAAGACTTATGGTGTCAAAGTGGTATCAATTCGTACCATGCGTTACGCTGCGAAGCGTAAGAATCGCTACACCAAAGCAGGTATCGTTTCAGGATTTACCAATGCTTTCAAGAAAGCCTTCGTACAGGTAGCTGACGGAGAGGTAATCGACTTTTACGGAGAAATTTAATTGAATCAAGATCATGGCAATTAAAAAATTGAAGCCTGTAACAGCAGGAACGAGATTCAGGGTAGCTCCGGCATTTGACGAGATCACCAAGTCAACGCCAGAGAAATCCCTTCTTGCTCCACTTAAGAAATCAGGCGGTAGAAATAATCAAGGGAGAATGACTGCCCGCTATATCGGTGGTGGTCACAAGCGAAGACTGAGAATTGTAGACTTCAAGCGAAATAAGTTTGGAGTACCTGCTACAGTCAAAGCGATCGAATATGATCCAAATAGAACTGCCCGTTTGGCACTTCTTTACTATGCCGATGGTGCGAAAGCCTATATCATTGCTCCGGAAGGATTGCAAGTAGGACAGACTGTCATCGCTGGCGAAAGCGTAGCTCCTGAAGTGGGTAATGCTATGCCAATGGCTAATATCCCAATGGGTACAATTGTACACTGTGTGGAATTGAAGCCAGGTAAAGGTGCAGCAATGGTAAGAAGTGCTGGTGGATATGCTCAGATCGTTGCTCGTGAGGGCAAATATGTGACTTTGAAACTCCCTTCTGGTGAAATGAGAATGGTATTAGGTACTTGCATGGCCACTATTGGTACAGTATCTAATGGAGATCACATGAACGTGGTGCTTGGTAAGGCTGGTCGTAAGAGATGGCTCGGAAGAAGACCTCGAGTAAGAGGTGTAGCAATGAACCCTGTCGATCACCCAATGGGTGGTGGTGAAGGACGTTCATCCGGAGGTCACCCAAGATCACGTAACGGACTTCTTGCCAAGGGTAAGAAAACTCGTTCGCCTAAGAAGTATTCAAACAAGTTCATCATTAGTAAAAGATCTAAATAATCATGGCACGTTCATTAAAAAAAGGTCCTTATATCGAGCATCATCTTCTAAAGAAAGTGGACGCGATGAACGAGTCCGGCAAAAAATCTGTCATCAAGACTTGGTCTCGACGCTCCATGATTTCTCCGGATTTCGTAGGTCATACCTTCGCTGTGCATAATGGAAATAAATTCATTCCTGTATTTGTCACAGACAATATGGTAGGACACAAGCTGGGTGAATTTGCTCCGACGAGAAATTTCAGAGGCCACATTGCCAAAAAAGATAAAGGAAAGAGATAATCATGGAAGCAGTAGCAAGATTAAAAAACGTTCCTACCTCTCCGCGCAAAATGCGACTTGTCGCTGACTTGGTCAGAGGTAAAAGAGTAGGGTTGGCCCTCAGCATTTTGAAGTTCACTCCAAATCACGGAGCAATCCGTCTGGAGAAACTTCTTCTTTCCGCAGTGGCCAATTGGCAGGCTAAGAATCCTGATGCCAAATTGGAAGAAGCAGACCTATACATCAAAACCATCATGGTAGATGAAGGAAGAGCTCTCAAGAGATTGAGACCTGCTCCCCAAGGCCGTGGACATAGAATCCGCAAAAGATCAAATCATGTGACTCTTGTAGTTGATGCATTCAACGACATGGACGTTACCGCTGATATAGTTGAAACAAACGAACAGGCAAATTAAGAACAAACTATGGGACAAAAGATCAACCCAATAGGATTGCGACTTGGTATTGTCAAGGGCTGGGACTCCAACTGGTACGGAGGAAAGGACTTTGCTGACAAACTATACGAAGATCAAAAAATCCGAAAGTACGTCCTTGCCAGAATTCCTAAGGGTGGAATTTCAAAAGTGATCATTGAGCGTACGCTTAAGAGAATCACCTTGACAATTCACACCGCCCGTCCAGGAGTAGTGATTGGTAAAGGTGGTGCCGAAGTAGATAAGCTGAAAGAGGAATTGAAAAAGCTTACTAACAAGGACATTCAGATCAATATCTTTGAAATCAAAAGACCTGAACTGGATGCCAAACTAGTAGGTGAGTCTATCGCTCAGCAGCTACAGGCACGTATCTCTTTCCGTCGCGCTATGAAGCAAGCTATAGCTGCCTCTATGCGAGTAGGAGCCGAGGGGATCAAAGTGAAGCTTTCCGGTCGTCTAGGTGGAGCAGAAATGGCTCGATCTGAGATGTACAAAGAAGGAAGAATTCCACTTCATACTTTAAGAGCAGACATTGATTACGCGATCTCTGAAGCACAGACTGTGTATGGAATCATCGGTATCAAAGTTTGGATCTTCAAAGGGGAAGTTTATGGAAAGCGTGACCTTTCTCCAAACGTAGGTGCCGGTCAGGATCCTAAGGGCCGTGGACCAGGTAAAGGAGATAGAGCTCCAAGACGTAGAAAAAGAAATAGCTAATTTTCACCGATAAGTGAGAAATCATGTTACAGCCGAAAAGAACTAAATATAGAAAAATGCAAAAGGGCCGTGTCAAAGGCATTGCACAAAGAGGGCATACGCTCGCTTTTGGCAACTTTGGCATCAAGTCTCTAGAAGCAGGATGGATTACATCCCGTCAGATTGAGGCAGCCCGTATCGCAATGACCCGTGCTATGAAGCGTGAAGGTCAGGTATGGATCCGGATTTTCCCGGACAAGCCTGTGACCAAGAAGCCTGCTGAAGTACGTATGGGTAAAGGTAAAGGTGCTCCTGAGTATTGGGTAGCCGTGATCAAGCCTGGAACTATTTTGTTTGAAGCTACCGGAGTCTCAATTGAGACTGCCAAAGAGGCACTCCGATTAGCTCAGCAGAAATTGCCAGTTAGCACAAAGTTTATTGTCCGTAGAGATTACGCAGAATAATCAGAACAATGAAATACGCAGAAATATCTTCACTTTCCGCAAGTGAAATCGCTGAGCGAATCAGCACTGAGAAAGCGAACCTGAGCAAATTGAAATTTGCTCACTCAATTTCTCCAATTGAAAATCCTAACCGAATTGGTGAAACTAAGCGTCTTATCGCAAGATTGAAGACTGCATTAGCATCCAAATAATAGCTAACAGAAAAGAAAATGGCTACGATCGAAAGAAACCTTCGAAAAGAAAGAGTAGGTAAGGTCATCAGCAACAAAATGGATAAGTCCATTACTGTAGCAGTAGAGCGTCGTGTGAAGCACGGCATCTATGGCAAGTTCGTTGCAAAGACTACCAAATTCATGGCTCATGACGAGAAAAACGAATGTAACACAGGTGACATCGTTAAGATCAGTGAAACTCGTCCGCTGAGTAAGAACAAGCGTTGGAGATTAGTTGAAATTATTGAAAGGGCTAAATAATCATGATACAGCAAGAATCAAGACTAAGCGTGGCGGATAATTCCGGTGCCAAAGAGGTATTGGTGATCCGTGTTTTGGGAGGTACGCGAAAGCGTTATGCTTCCATTGGCGACAAGGTGGTTGTGACTGTTAAATCAGCCCTATCTTCCAGCAATATGAAAAAAGGTACCGTTTCTAAAGCGGTTATCGTCCGTACTCGTAAAGAAATACGACGTAAAGATGGATCTTACATTCGTTTTGAAGACAATGCTGCGGTATTGTTGAACAACAACGATGAGCCAAGAGGTACCCGTATCTTTGGCCCAGTTGCTCGTGAGCTCCGTGAAAAGCAATATATGAAAATCGTTTCCTTGGCCCCTGAAGTACTATAATCATGGCAAGTAAAATCAACAAGCAGACTAAACTGCACGTGAAAACCGGAGACACCGTAAAAGTGATCGCTGGTGATGATAAAGGGAAAACAGGCAAAATCCTGGCTATTGATACCCAAAAGCAAAGAGCATTTGTAGAAGGAATCAATATGGTGACCAAGCATGTCAAGCCTACTGCCGCTAAACCACAGGGTGGAATCGAAAAGAAGGAAGCTTCTGTACACATCAGTAACTTGATGCTAGTAGACCCTAAAAGCGGTGAAGCTACCCGAATAGGTCGCAAAATGGGCGACAACGGTAAATTAGTAAGATACGCAAAGAAAACTGGGGAGGTGATCAATGGCTAATCCTAGAATGAAAGATAAGTACCTGAGCGAAATCGTTCCAGGTCTAAAAGAGAAGTTTCAGTACAAGTCTGTGATGCAAGTTCCTAAGCTGAGCAAAATTGTTATCAGTAAAGGTATCGGAGCTGCAGTAGCTGACAAGAAGTTGGTTGACCAGGGTGTAGAAGAGCTTTCATTGATCAGCGGTCAGCGTGCCGTTGCTACGATTGCTAAGAAATCCGTATCCAACTTTAAGCTTCGTGAAGGAATGCCTATCGGAGCGAAAGTGACTTTGCGTGGCGACAGAATGTATGAATTCCTTGATCGTTTGATGACAGTGGCTTTGCCACGTGTACGTGACTTCAAAGGAATTTCTGACAAAGGTTTCGATGGAAGAGGAAATTATACTTTGGGAGTAACTGAGCAAATCATTTTCCCTGAAATCTCTATCGAAAAAGTAAATCGAATCTCAGGCATGGACATCACATTCGTGACTTCTGCACCGTCAGATGAAGAGAGCTTTGCACTTTTAAAAGCTTTCGGAATGCCTTTCGTAAACAAAAATAATCCAGAATAATATGGCTAGAGAGTCCATCAAAGCTCGTGAGAGAAAAAGAGAGCGCTTGGTAGCCAAGTATGCCCAAAAAAGAGCTGAGCTGAAAGCAGCTGGTGATTATGAGGCGCTTGACAAGCTTCCGAAGAACGCTTCTCCGGTAAGACTTCACAACCGATGCAAACTTACCGGTCGTCCGAAAGGATACATGAGAAAGTTTGGTATCAACCGTGTGACATTTAGGGAAATGGCATCTGCCGGTAAGATCCCTGGTATCACGAAGTCCAGCTGGTAAAATCACGACAGTAGTTTTTATTTAAAAAATCAATTCGTAACTTTGCACGCCCAAAAATAGGGTGGAGCTAGACTAAAATACCATGACTGATCCAATAGCTGATTACTTGACTCGATTGAGAAATGCCATCAAGGCTTCTCATCGTATCGTGGAGATCCCTGCTTCTAACATTAAGAAGGAGATCACCAAAGTATTGCATGACAAAGGATATATCCAAAACTATAAGTTTGAAGATAACGGACCTCAAGGCACAATTAAGATCGCTTTGAAGTACAATCCTACTACTAAGCAAAATGCAATCGTAAACCTGACTCGCGTAAGTAAGCCAGGTCTTAGAAAATATGCAAAACACGATGAGCTACCCCGCGTGATCAACGGTTTGGGTGTGGCCATCATCTCTACCTCTAAAGGGGTAATGACTGATAAAGAAGCTCGCTCCGAAGGGATCGGAGGAGAAGTACTTGCCTACGTATATTAATTTACTATCATGTCACGAATAGGTAAAAAACCAATAAATCTACCCAGCGGTGTTACTGTAGACGTGTCTGCTCATGGAGTAGTCACTGTTAAAGGTCCAAAGGGTACACTAGTACAGGAAGTCAATCCTGACATCAAAGTGACAGTAGAGGGAAATGATATTGTCGTTTCTCGTCCTACTGAATCCAAAAGACATAAGTCGCTTCACGGTCTTTACAGATCATTGATCAATAACATGGTCATCGGCGTGTCCGAAGGATATAAGAAAGAACTTGAGCTTGTGGGTGTAGGTTACAAAGCCACTAACCAAGGACAAGTTCTTGAGTTGAACTTAGGGTATTCACACAATATCTTCTTCGCTTTGCCGGAGACTATTAATGTGAAGACTGAGACTGCTAAAGGTAAAAATCCGATCATCACCCTCGAGGCAATCGATAAGGAATTGATCGGACAAGTAGCTGCTAAAATCAGGTCTCTTAGAAAAATCGAGCCTTACAAAGGTAAAGGTGTTCGATTTGTTGGTGAACAAATTAGACGTAAGGCTGGTAAAACTGCCGCTAAAAAATAATAGGTTATGGCATTTAATAAGAATTCCAGAAGACTTAGAATCAAGCAGGGTATCCGTAGAAAAATTTCCGGTACCGATTCCAGACCTCGTTTATCTGTGTTCAAAAGTAACACGGGTATCTATGCACAATTGGTCGATGACCTTAAAGGACATACGCTTGCGCATGCATCTTCCAAAGAATTGGGAGTTGAGCGTAATATCAATGTAGAGATTTCTAAGGAAGTAGGTAAGAAACTTGCTGAGAAAGCTACTGCAAACGGTGTAAGTTCTGTGGTTTTTGACAGAAACGGTTATTTGTTTCACGGTAATATCAAAGCCTTGGCCGATGGAGCCAGAGAAGGTGGCCTTAAATTTTAATCAGCGATGTCTCAACTAAGAAAAAAGCCTATCAGGGCTACAGATACAGAACTTAAGGAAAAAGTCGTTGCTATCAACCGAGTAGCGAAAGTAGTGAAAGGTGGACGCCGATTCTCTTTCTCTTCTATCGTGGTAGTAGGTGACGGTAACGGTGTAGTAGGTTACGGATTGGGTAAGGCCAATGAAGTAACTGATGCAATTACAAAAGGAATCGAAGATGCTAAAAAGAACCTCGTGAAAGTTCCGGTACTTAAGGGTACAATTCCTCACGAGCAAATTGGCAAATTCGGTGGTGGTTTGGTTCTTATCAAGCCAGCAGCAGCAGGTACAGGTGTAATTGCCGGTGGTGCGATGCGTGCAGTATTGGAATCAGCTGGCGTCACTGACGTTTTGGCTAAATCTAAAGGATCTTCCAATCCTCACAACGTAGTGAAGGCTACTATCGACGCTTTGATGAATTTGCGTGATGCTATTGCAGTATCTCAGCAGCGAGGAGTGAAAATGTCTAAAGTTTTTAACGGATAATCTCATGGCCAAGATAAAAATCACGCAAGTTAGATCTACCATCAAAAGACCAAAGGATCAAAAAGCTACGATTACTGCTTTGGGCCTTGGACGAATTAGTAAATCTGTAGAGGTAGAAAATACACCTCAGATTGCAGGGATGGTTAAGAAAGTCAATCACCTAGTAAAAGTAGAGGAGGTTTAATCATGAAATTACATACATTAAAACCAGCAGAAGGATCTACTAAAAACCGAAAGAGAATCGGTAGAGGTCCTGGTTCTGGACGAGGCGGTACCTCCACAAGAGGTCACAAAGGTGCTAAATCTAGATCTGGATATAAGAAGAAGCTTGGATTTGAAGGTGGTCAGATGCCACTTCAAAGAAGAGTTCCTAAATTTGGATTCAAAAGTTTGAATAGGGTAGAGTACAAGCCAATTAATTTGGATACCTTGCAGGCCCTTGCAGAAACTCACAATCTAGAAACCCTTGATTTTGCTACTTTGGTTGCACATGGAGTTGCTTCTAAAAATGACAGAGTAAAAGTTCTAGGTGGTGGTGAATTGAATTCAAAAGTTGCTGTTTCTGCACACGCTTTCTCGGCATCTGCTGTTGAAGCTATTGAAAAAGCAGGCGGTTCCGTCAATAAGATTTGATTAAATGAAAAAGTTTATTTCGACAGTTAAGAATATCTTTTCAATCGAAGACCTTCGGGTGAGAATTTTCAATACGATTGGGTTCCTAATTATTTTCCGATTAGGTTCCTTTATCGTTTTACCTGGTGTCGACCCCTCTAAGTTGGGAGGTCCTCAGGAAGGTATTTTCGGTTTGATTGATACGTTTCTAGGTGGTGCATTTAGTAATGCATCCATTTTCGGATTGGGTATCATGCCCTACATCTCTGCTTCCATCGTGTTGCAGCTTTTGACTGTCGGAGTACCCTATTTCCAGAAGATGCAAAAAGAAGGTGAATCTGGTCGTAAAAGAATCAATCAGATAACCCGAGTTTTGACAATTCTGATCACTATTGCTCAAGGTATCGGTTACGTTACTGCTACTATTTTGCCGACAGGCGCAGTTATGGTAAGTACCGGATTGTTCATGTTCAGTTCATTGGTATTGCTTTCTGCAGGTACTATGTTCTGTATGTGGTTGGGTGAGAAGATTACTGAAAAAGGAATTGGTAATGGTATTTCCATGCTGATCATGATCGGTATCATCTCTAGATTCCCAGGTGCAATTATCGCCGAGGTTCTTGAAAAGGGATCTTCTGGTCTACTTCTACTATTGATCGAGGCTGCCGTTCTCTTCTTCGTAGTTGTTGGGGTAGTGGCATTGACAGAAGCTACACGTAGAATTCCTGTGCAGTATGCTAAGCAAGTTGTAGGTGGTAAAGTATATGGTGGGCAGCGGCAGTACATCCCTATCAAGGTTAATGCTTCTGGTGTGATGCCAATCATCTTTGCCCAGTCATTGATGTTTGTTCCTGCCTTGATTGCTCAGATTTGGGCTGGCGAGAGTGATATTGCCAATTACATAGGTACTACCTTCTCTGATTTTACTTCTTGGCAGTACAATCTTGTATTCGCAGTGATGATCATCGTCTTTACTTTCTTCTACACCGCTATTACAGTTAATCCTGAGCAAATAGCTGAAGACATGAAGAGAAATGGAGGTTTTGTACCTGGTATCAAGCCAGGGGCTCCTACCTCTGAATTCATCGATGGTATCATTTCTAAGATCACGCTTCCAGGTTCTATCCTTTTAGCTGTAGTTGCCATTCTTCCTGCTCTTGCGATTATCGCGGGTGTTGGTGGTGAGTTTGCTCAGTTTTATGGAGGTACATCGCTCCTGATTATGGTAGGTGTGATTATGGATACGCTTAGACAGATTGAGAGTTATCTGCTAATGCGTCACTATGAAGGAATGATGAAGAGCGGTAATATGAAGAACAACGCTTCGAATTACCAAGTAGCTTAACATGATTCATTATAAAACCTCTGAGGAGGTTCAAAAGATAAAAGAGAGTGCTGATATCTTGGCTAAAGCCCACGGGGAAGTAGCCAAGCATGTCAAAGTAGGGGTAAAGACCTCTTACTTAGATAAAATTGCTGAGGAGTTTATCAGGGATCATCAAGCCGTTCCTTCTTTCAAAGGTTATGGCGGTTTCCCTTCTTCACTCTGTATTTCTGTGAATGAAGTAGTAGTTCACGGATTTCCCAGCGAGTATGAATTGAAAGATGGCGATATAATCTCGATAGATTGTGGAGTCTTTCACCAAGGTTTTCATAGCGATTCCGCTTATACGTATCCCGTAGGTGAAGTATCATCCCCAGTCTTAGATTTATTGCGCGCCACCAAAGATTCATTATATCTGGGAATTGAAAAGGCAGTTTTTGGCAATCGTATTGGAGATATTGGGAATGCCATTCAGAAGTTTGTAGAGGCCAAAGGTTATACCGTCGTTCGCGAGCTGGTGGGACATGGTCTAGGAAAGAATCTTCATGAAGCACCTGAAGTCCCTAATTATGGCAAAAAAGGTAGTGGTCCATTGCTTAAAGACGGCATGGTCATAGCTATCGAACCGATGGTCAATCTTGGTACACGAAATATCGTGCAAGAACGAGATGGTTGGACTATTCGGACTGCCGATCGAAAGCCGTCAGCACATTATGAGCATACGGTTGCGATCTTTGAAGATCGTACAGAAATATTGACTTCGCATAAGTACATAGAAGAGAACTATAAATTCTAATATGGCTAAACAAACCTCAATCGAACAGGACGGTACTATTATCGAGGCCTTGTCCAACGCGATGTTTAAAGTAGAGCTGGAAAATGGACATCAGCTCATTGCACACATATCTGGAAAGATGAGGATGAATTATATCAAGATCCTTCCAGGTGACCGGGTTAAGCTGGAGCTTTCTCCATACGACCTTTCCAAAGGCAGAATTGTATACAGATATAAGTAAAAGCAGTAAGGTCTGGCGTCAAACCAGGTTTTATATTGCCTTAAAAAAACAACTAATAAGCATATGAAAGTAAGGGCATCTATCAAAAAGAGAAGCGCTGACTGTAAGGTGATCAGAAGAAAAGGAAAGCTTTACGTCATCAACAAAAAGAATCCTAAGTTTAAACAAAGACAAGGTTAAGATTATGGCTAGAATTGCAGGTGTAGATATACCAGACCATAAGCGAGGCGAAATCGGGCTTACCTATATCTTCGGTATCGGTAGAAGCTCAGCCAGAGCGATCCTAAGTAAAGCTGGAATTTCCTTTGACAAAAAGGCTGGCGAATGGGATGACGACGAGTCCACTACTATCCGAAATATCATCTCGGAAGAATTCCGGACTGAAGGTGTTTTGAAATCTGAAGTTCAACTGAACATCAAGCGATTGATGGATATCGGTTGCTACAGAGGCTTGAGACACAGAAAAGGCCTTCCTGTGCGTGGTCAAAAGACCAAAAACAACGCCAGAACAAGAAAGGGTAAGCGTAAAACTGTTGCTAACAAGAAGAAGGCAACTAAATAAAACCTGAATTAGATTATGGCTCAGAAAAGAAACGATAAATCGAAAGGTAAAAAGCGAGTTGTAAAAGTTGAAGCAGTAGGCCAGGCTCATATCAAAGCCTCATTCAACAATATCATCATCTCCATTACCAACAATGCTGGACAAGTGATCTCTTGGGCGTCTGCCGGTAAAATGGGATTCAGAGGTTCGAAGAAAAACACTCCTTATGCTGCGCAAATGGCCGCTCAAAATTGCGGACAAGTTGCTTATGACTTGGGAATGAGAAAAATTGAGGTCTTTGTCAAAGGTCCTGGTTCCGGTCGTGAATCAGCTATTCGTACGTTGCAAAATGTGGGATTGGATGTGACTACCATTATCGACGTGACTCCTATGCCACATAACGGTTGTAGACCTCCTAAGCGTAGACGAGTTTAATTTTAAAAAAGAAAAAGAATGGCTAGATATACAGGTCCTAAATCCAAGATCGCCAGAAAATTTGGCGAGCCTATCGAAGGGCACAGCAAAGCACTTCAGAAGAAAAACTATCCTCCTGGACAGCACGGAAGAGGTAGAAGAAAGAAGCAGTCTGAATACGCAATCCAGCTTGCTGAAAAGCAGAAAGCAAAATACATCTATGGTGTATTGGAGCGTCAATTCGCCAAAATGTTTGACATCGCATCTCGTAAGGGCGGTATCACCGGTGAAAACCTTCTTCAACTCCTAGAGGCAAGACTTGACAACACCGTCTACAGAATGGGAATCGCTCCTACTCGTAGAGGTGCAAGACAGCTTGTTTCTCACAAGCATATCCTTGTGAATGGTGAGGTGGTTAATATTCCGTCTTACTCATTGAAGCCCGGAGACGTGGTTTCAGTACGTGAGCGTTCGAAATCTCTTGAAGCTATCACGAGTAGCCTTGCTGGCAACTCTGGTGCGCAGAGATACTCTTGGCTTGAGTTTGATAAGCCTACTTTGACGGGTAAGTTTGTTAGCATCCCTGTTCGTGACGATATTCCTGAGAATATCAAAGAACAGCTGATCGTCGAACTTTACTCTAAGTAATATTTCCTATTTTCAGCAAAAAACAACGAACAATATATGTCCATATTAGCATTTCAAATGCCCGAGAAAGTGGTAATGGAGAAAGCCGATGACTTCCATGGCCTCTTCACTTTTAAGCCACTAGAAAAAGGGTATGGAGTTACTATCGGTAACGCTCTGAGAAGGATATTGCTTTCTTCGCTGGAGGGTTATGCCATCACTTCCATCAAGATTCCTGGAGTGGTGCATGAGTTTTCTACCATCGAAGGTGTAGTGGAAGATGTGACCGACATTATTTTGAACCTGAAGCAGGTGCGTTTCAAGAAAGTTCACGAAGCTTTTGACGGAAAAATCACTGTGGAGGTAAAAAACCAGTCTGTCTTCACTGCTGGGGACATTGCCAAGTTCACCTCTTCTTTTGAGATCTTGAATCCGGATTTGGTAATCTGTCACATTGACGAGTCCAAAACTTTCGAAATTGAACTCACTATCGAAAAGGGTAGAGGATACCTACCTGCTGAAGAGTCCAAACCAAAGGAGCAAGTGTTCGGTCAAATCGCTATCGACGCCATCTTTACACCGATTAAGAATGTAAAGTATAGTGTAGAAAATACGCGAGTTGAGCAGAAGACTGACTTCGAAAAACTAATCTTGGAAGTTTCTACAGATGGATCTATCCACCCTGAGAAAGCACTTCAAGAATCTGCTAAAATTCTGATTCAGCACTTCATGTTGTTCTCTGATCAGACCATGGTCTTGGATTCAACTGGAATTGCTGAGCCAGAGCCAATTGACGAGGAGTTCCTTCACATGCGTAAGCTTCTTAAAACTTCATTGAGTGATCTTGACCTTTCCGTAAGAGCATTCAATTGTCTCAAAGCAGCTGACGTGAAGACCTTGGGTGATCTTGCTAAGTTGGAAATTTCTGATATGATGAAATTCAGAAATTTCGGTAAGAAGTCACTTGCAGAATTGGAGCAGTTGATCCAAGACAAAGGATTGACCTTTGGGATGGATATTTCAAAGTATAAACTTGATGAAGAATAAATAAAATGAGACACGGCAAGAAATTCAACCACCTTGGAAGAAAGGCAGCCCACAGGAAAGCAATGCTCTCCAATATGGCCACGTCCTTGATTCTTCACAAGCGTATCTCTACCACGCTTGCAAAGGCTAAAGAATTAAAAAAATACGTAGAGCCTCTTATCACAAGAGCAAAAGAAGATACTACTCACAATCGTCGAGTTGCATTTTCTTACCTTAAAAATAAGGATGGTATCAAAGCACTATTTGGTGAAGTAATCGCGAAAGTGGGTACTCGTCCAGGTGGTTACACTAGAATCATCAAAACTGGATTTCGTCTTGGTGATAATGCTGAGATGTGTATCATCGAATTGGTTGACTTCAATGAGCTAATGTTGAAAGACAGCAAGCCAGCTAAGAAGACTACCAGAAGATCTCGTAGAGGTTCAGGTTCTAAGGCTACTGAAACTGCATCTGCAGCTCCAGCGGCTGAGAAGAAGGAAGCAGCTCCAGCAGCTGAAACCTCAACTGAAGAGCCTACAAACGAGGCAGATGATGCTTCTAATGAGTCAAATGAAGAATCTGAGAAAAACTAAATGGTTGATCTCTGAATATAATTAAAGGATTGGACGTTAGTTCAATCCTTTTTTTATGCCCATAGATTCCTCACCTTCTCAGAAATATTTAACTTTGGCCAATCCTTCACATCATGATAAAAAAGAAAGCTACCCTATTACTTGCAGATGGAACAATTTTCCATGGCTCGCTGATCGGAAATCCAGGTACAAATGGTGGAGAAATTTGCTTCAACACCGGTATGACTGGATATCAAGAAATTTATACCGACCCATCCTACACCGGACAGGTGATTGTGACCACTACCTCCCATATTGGGAATTACGGTGTCCATAATGAGGAAGTAGAATCAGACCATCCAACGATTGGTGGTATTGTGGTGAATAGTTTTTCCGAGATCTACTCTAGACTAGATGGTCATGGTTCATTGCAGGACTATTTGGTTTCTAATGGCATCACCGGAATTGCAGATATTGATACCAGAAAACTCGTGAGACATATCCGTTCTCAGGGTGCAATGAATGCCATCATCAGTTCTGAGTATGAAGGAGATTTGGAAGGTCTTAAAGCTGAATTAGAAAAGCTTCCAGATATGAATGGGCTGGAACTTTCCTCTCAAGTCTGTACAAAGGAACCTTACTTTTTTGGAAATGAGGATGCTCTTATCCGCGTTGCGTGTCTGGATTTCGGAATCAAAAAGAATATTCTCCGAAACCTCGCTTCGCGTGGTGTCTACTGCAAGGTTTTCCCCGCTAAAACTTCCCTAGCCGAAATGGAGACTTGGGCACCTGATGCATACTTCCTATCCAATGGACCTGGTGATCCTGCTGCTATGGATTATGCAGTGGAAACTGTTAAGGATGTTTTGGCTACGAATAAGCCTGTCTTTGGGATCTGCCTTGGACATCAATTGCTTGCAGAAGCAGTAGGAATTTCTACATTCAAGATGCACCATGGTCATAGAGGCATCAATCATCCGATTAAGAATCTCTTTACAGGGAAAAGTGAAATTACCTCTCAAAACCATGGTTTCAATATCGTAAGAGAGGACGCCGAAAAACATGCAGAAGTTGAAATCACACATGTTCATCTGAATGATAATACCGTGGCTGGGATTAAGCTTAACAACAAACCCGCTTTCTCTGTACAGTACCACCCCGAGTCTTCTCCGGGACCCCATGATTCTCGCTATCTTTTCGATGACTTTATCGCATTAATCAATAAAAATTAATCTCAAACCTTTTAAACTATGACTTTGATTCAATCAATTCATGCTAGACAAATCCTCGACTCTAGAGGAAACCCTACTATCGAGGTAGACGTCGTTACTGAAAATGGCGCGTTTGGCCGAGCTGCAGTACCTAGTGGTGCTTCCACCGGTGCCAATGAAGCTGTAGAACTTAGAGACGGAGACAAAAATGTATATTTGGGCAAAGGCGTTCTAAAAGCCGTTGCCAATGTCAATGATATCATCGCATCCGAGCTTGTTGGCTTTGATGTCTTTGAGCAAAACTTGATTGATCAGATCATGATTGAGCTTGATGGCACTCCAAACAAAGGCAAATTGGGTGCAAATGCTATTTTGGGTGTTTCTCTTGCTGTGGCAAAAGCTGCTGCTATGGAGTCAGGACAGCCTTTATACCGATACATCGGTGGCGTAAATGCCAATACACTTCCAGTTCCAATGATGAATATCATTAACGGAGGATCCCACTCTGATGCACCCATTGCATTCCAGGAGTTTATGATTCGTCCAGTGGGAGCAGAAAGTTTCTCTGAGGCCATCCGAATGGGAGCAGAGATTTTCCATCACTTGAAGAAGATTCTTCATGATAAAAATTTGGTGACTGCAGTAGGGGATGAAGGTGGATTTGCGCCGAATTTCTCTGGTGGAACTGAGGAAGCACTAGGAAGTATTCTAGATGCAATCTCAAAAGCTGGCTACAAAGCTGGCGAGCAAGTCTCAATCGCTTTGGACTGCGCTGCTTCTGAGTTTTTTGTGGATGGCAAGTACGATTATGCAAAATTTGAAGGTCCATCTGGTAAAGTTCGTTCAAGAGAAGAGCAAGTGGCTTATTTGGCTGAGTTGACTGAAAAGTATCCAATCGACTCGATCGAGGATGGATGTGCGGAAGATGACTGGGAAGGTTGGGCAATGCTGACTGCCAAAATTGGTGATCGAGTTCAGTTAGTCGGTGATGATCTTTTTGTGACTAATGTGAAGTTTTTGGAGCGTGGAATCAAAGAAAAATCTGCAAACTCTATCTTGATCAAGGTTAATCAGATCGGTACATTAACTGAGACGATCAATGCAGTGAATATGGCTCATAAGGCTGGCTTTACCGCTGTGATGTCTCACAGATCTGGTGAAACTGAAGATTCTACCATCGCAGATTTGGCTGTAGCTTTAAATACTGGACAGATTAAAACCGGGTCTGCTTCTCGATCTGACCGTATGGCTAAGTACAATCAATTGCTAAGAATTGAAGAGCAGTTGGGCGAATCGGCTGTATTTAAGGGGCGCTTAAAGTAATTCTAACAAGTAATTTCCCTCTCCAATAAATATTGCTAGGAGGTGGCTTAACAAGAAAAAAGACGGCTTTTTTGCCGTCTTTTATTTTACCCCAAGTCCCTTAAAATTCTTCAAGTACTGGAAAAATAGATGCCCGAGCTTTTCAACTCGGGCTTTTCATTAGTTGTCCAATCCATCAATGGGTGGTGCACCCAATGCTTTTACCCTAGCAGCAAGTGCAGGGATTGTATTTCCTTTCATCTGCTCCAACTCTGCCTTAATTGGAGCAAATTCTGTTTTACCAGCTTCAAGAGCTCCTTTTTGCATGCCTGTTGGACCATAAGTTCCTGTTGCTCCACCGTATGCAGCATAGAGTCTATCAGTGACTGTTGGTGCTTTATTGTCCTGTAGCTCTCGCTTAGCCAGGTTTCCATTCATTTTGCTTTCCAGCATTTTCAAATCCATCTCAGCTTCGTGGAGATCCTTGACCAAAGCTGCATCCATTTTTTCAGACCTGCTGACGGCCACTTGCATTGCCTGAACTTGCTTGAGAGCTTTCTCCAGGTCGGATTCAGCCAAAGTCAATTCGTTGGCAAATTCACTTATCTCAGCTCGGAAGGCTTTTATTTCAGAAAGACTCTTACCAGGAAGGGCACCCTCACGAAGAGGTTTTACTTCGAAAGAGACGGGGGCTCCCATCGGGGTCAATTCCCCATCCTTGTAGGATACTAATTTGGCAGAGTAAGTGCCAGGCAAAGCCATCATACCACCAAAACCTCCTGCTCGAAGACGATCTGGATCAATGACTCCCTGACTAGCCATCGTCAGATCCCAAGTCATTCTATGAATGCCGGCAGCATTTTTTGCCTTCACCCGCTGTACAAAGTTTCCATCTGCATCATAAATTTCCAGATGGATCTCTGGTGTTTTCTCCATCATCTCTGATTCTATAGCATCAAAGCCTGGGAAAGGTATCGAGGCATCACCCATTTCTTTTTCGGCCTTCTGTCGATCGGCCTTTAGGGTACTCATGGCATCTTTGATAAAATAGGTGAAAGTAACCCCAAACTCAGGATTTGGAGCTGACCAATAGTCGTCACCCATATATCGTACAGCGTTTTTGGGTACGTACCAATAGCCATCTCTAGGAGTGAAAAGTTGTGCTTCCTGATCCAGCATCTCCTCTGAGATTTCTCTCAAGGCACTGTAATCATCCAACACGAAGAAGCCTCTTCCAAATGAAGCTCCTACCAGATCATTTTCTCTACGCTGTATAGTGATATCTCTGAAAGAAATGGTCGGTAAGCCACCATTCAGCTCCATCCATTTTCCTCCTCCATTGATGGAAAAGAAAACCCCAAATTCGGTAGCTAGGAATAAGAGGCCCTCTTTTTTATGATCCTGAACGATTCTCCAGGTAAGTAGTGGAGTAGGAAGACCATTTGTAATCAAAGTCCAGCTAGCCCCATAGTTGGTGCTCTTTGCGACATAAGGCTTGAAATCGCCTTCCTTATGATTATCTAAGACCACATAGACTGTGGCTTCATCAAATAAATCCGCACGGATATCGTTTACAAAGGCATTTTCAGGAACGCCAGGGATGCTACTGACAGGCACTTTGTTCCAGTTTTCTCCACCATCTGTGGTGTATTGAATCAGTCCATCGTCCGTACCTGCATAAAGGACATCGGGATTGATTGGGGATTCACCAAGCGAAGAAATAGTGCTGAATTCAGACATGGCATACATATCCCAGGCATGATCCCAACTTTGATTTTTACCCATGATGGGCTCAGTAATTCGATCCCTTCCAGTCGTCAGATCTCCGGAAATCGCCGTCCAGGAATCTCCTCGATCTGTGGATTTCCAGACTCTTTGCGAAGCAAAATAAATGGTGCTAGGTACATGCTGACTTGGCAAAATCGGAGAATCCCAGTTGAAACGCTCTTCCCCTTCATTCGGTCCAGGCTGTGGCTGGATGTATACCGATTCACCAGTGATTCGATCCAGACGATGTAGGTAGCCTTGCTGAGACTCAGCATAGCCGATATCAGGATTACCTGGCTCTACAGCAGACTGATGACCGTCACCACCCAGCACTCTTGACCAGTGGGCATTGCGAATTCCATTTTCATCGTCTGTTCTGGAAGGGCCTCCATGGGATCCGTTGTCTTGTGTACCTCCATAGACATTGTAGAAAGGTGCTGCATCATCCACAGCCACTTTATAGTATTGCGTCACCGGCAGATTTTTAATGTATCTCCAAGATTTGGTGCCGTCAAGCGTCTCGTAAATACCGCCATCTGTACCCAAAAGCATAAAGTCAGGCTCATCGGCAATGAAATTCAAGGAATGACTATCTGAGTGGGTGGCGTCAGTGTTCAAAATAGCAAAGGTTTTTCCATGATCGTAGGAAACCTGCATGCGAACATCGATCAAGTAAATCGCACCGAAGCGATGTGGGTCTGCAATTAGTTCCTGATAGTAGTGAGGGCCAGTGGCTCCAGATACGGTATCCGACATTTTTGTCCAGGAAGCACCTTGATTGGTACTCAAGAATACCCCGCCGGTTCTTCTAATCAATTCAATCGCTGCATATACATAATCTGGGTTTTGAGGGCTGATCGCCAAACCGATTTTTCCTTTGATTCCTCCAGGAATACCATTGGTCAATTCGGTCCAGGTTTTTCCCCCATCTATCGATTTGTGAACTCCAGATTTAGGTCCGCCGCCAAGATATCCGGCTACCGTTCTGTGTCTTTGCCAAGTGGCAGCATACACGACATCAGGATTTCTTGGGTCGATCACAGCATCCGCTACTCCTGTCCATTCCTCATCTCCAAGAGTCTTTTCCCAAGTTTTTCCCCCATCCTCTGAGCGATAGAATCCACGATCTCCACCGCTACTCCAAAGTGGACCCTGAGAGGCAACTAGGATTACGTCTGAATTTTCGGGATGAACGATGATTTTTCCAATGTGCTGCGAATTCTTCAGTCCCATATTTTTCCAAGTGGATCCACCGTCTTCACTGAGGTAAACCCCATCCCCGAAAGAGATGTGTCGACCGCCGTTGTTTTCCCCGGTTCCCACCCAAACACGGTTAGGGTTGACAGGATCAATAGTGACACAGCCAATGGCAAATACTGGCTGATCGTCAAAAATAGGAGTCCAGGTGGTACCTGCATTTTCTGTTTTCCAGACTCCGCCTGAGGCCACTCCCACATACCAGACATTACGGTTGTTTGGGTGAATAGCAATGTCAGCAATTCGGCCTGAGGTAAATGCAGGACCGATATTTCTCCAGGCAAATGCCGAGAAACTTTGAGAAGCGAGATCCTTAGCTTTCTCCTCGGAGTTTTTCTTTTGTGCAAAAGAAGGACTCCAAAGAAGCGCAAAGGACAAAATGATTAGATAAAGTTTACGCATGGTATTGTTGCTAGGTGAGTGATTTTTTTCATTAGCAATTAATATCGCTAAATTTTCTCAACCTAAATAATTCAATTCGCTAGGCGGTGATTTCTGATTGTGTTTTTGGAGAGCATTCATTAAAAAAAATACCGGATGCTCTTCTAAAGATCCTTCAAAAAACTATCAAGAATTGCCAGCAGCGAGATTGATTCAAGCTTGAAATCGGGAAATGAAAATTCTAGTAAAATGATAGAATGTCCCATTTTGAAGCTAAAACTGACCGCTTACGGGTGATTTTTTGCGAATTAAAGTAAAGATTACTTCGTAAAGCTCTTCGCCTCCGAATTCAATTTTTTATCATCGGGATGCTCTCCTGAGTAAAGCAAAATCCGGTATCGAAAGGTGACGGATTCTCCCGGGCTTAATTTGAAATCCAGAATATCTTTTCCACCACTCAGCTCTTTTTGACCCAAAGGATTGGCTGAAAAAAGTCCGTAGCCCCGAGCATGCCAATAGGTGGGATAACCCGGATTGTCAGGGTGATCCAAAATTACTACAGAGACTTTTTCCTGATCAATTTCCCCGTCCAGCGTCACCCATTCCCCTCGCGTTCCCCAAACCTCATCCCCTTCTTTTCCGGCGCTACTTCGATATTTTCCCATAACTCCTTCATTGTTTAGGGAGAGAACCGTGGTTGGATTGCCGTTTGCATCAGTGAATAGCTCGGGCTTGTCAGATGGATGCTCCAATTCCCTAGCTACACGAATTGCAAAGACACCTTCTTTGTTGTCCTTCATGAAAACTGGCTCTCCCTGAGCAGTCAGGGTAGAAATTCGGTCTATACCTCGTTTTTTTCCTTCGGAGAAAAATACAAACCGGGTTTTTTCTTTCAATAAAACTTTGCCATCGGGAGTTAACCAATCCATGGCCACCACTAACTCTGCGCTATTTTTATTTTCCTTTATCTCGGAGATTCCCGTATGCCTGATTGTTCCATACCGCTCTTTTTTATCAGCAGGTATAGCATCTGAATTATTCCAGAAGTCAAGTCCATTTACATCCCCATAATTCATCCAATGTCCAACATGATGAGGATGGTCAACTCGTTCTCCCGGTCTTGGAGCTATGGGAAATCCTCGGGTGATTTCCCTTCCTCCTGAGCTAATGATAGGGTATAATACTGGCTTTGCGATGGATTCTGGATAGTAGTAGCTGGTAAAAAGCTGGTCCCCAATTAGTACCTCCACTTTTTTCTCAGCATCCTTTTGGAGCAGTTTAATTTGATCTGCTTGTGCCTGAAGTGTTCCTTGAGTACCCCAAAAGAGGGACAGAAGTATGGCTGTCCCCCAGTTGATTTTTTTGATCCAAAGCATGGCCTAATATTGGAATGGTTTACCTCCTGCCAAGACCTCTTGCTTTTCCTCATCGAAGGTTACAAACTGACCAGTGCGAAGTGCAGCGGTGGTCATGATATTGGCGATGGAATGATTGTAGCCAGCCATGACATCTGCATTGGGCTTTTTGCGGGAGCGAACACATTCCATCCAGTTTCGCATATGAGCAGAAGTGAGATTATCTACACCCGTATTAGCACCTGTCTCCACTGCAGCAGCCTCTGCTAGGGACATTTCAGGAAGTAGATTTTCTTTCATCCCCATCCGTTTTGCATGATTTTCCCGTAGTCCGCCATTTGGAGTTATTTTATTTGTATCCAGATTGAGCTCTCCCGAATTGGAGTAATAAATCTCCTTCGTTCCGCCGGCCGAATTAGTGAATCGGGACGAATAAATTACCTGAAAGCCTTTACTGGCATCGTTTAAAGGCCCGTAATCAAATACAGCAGTCATAGTATCAAAATTTTCCCGTCCGTCTTTCCAAAGGTAAATCCCTCCATTTGCAGCTACACTTCTCGGGTGTGGCAGGTCTGTAAACCAATGCACGGTATCAATCTGATGAGCCATCCACTGTCCTGGAATCCCGGAAGAAAAAGGCCAAAAGAGGCGGAATTCCAAGTACTTTCGAGGGTCCCAGGCGACTTTAGGTCGATTCATAAGGAATCTATCCCAATCTGTATCTTCTTTGCGGATTTCCTGTGTCAATTCGGGTAGTCTCCAGCGGCCCGGTTGATTGACATTCCAGGTCATTTCCACTGCTACGATATCTCCGAATTTTCCGTCTTTGATAAATTTATTTGCAGCGTGGTAATTGGCGCCACTTCTTCGCTGAGAACCAACCTGTACTATTTTTCCGGTGCGGAGGACCGCCTCTTTTGCTGCCCGATTATCCGCCATTGTTTCGGCAAATGGTTTTTCCACATACACATCCCTTCCGGCTTCCACTGCTTCTTTGCAATGAAGAGCATGCTGAAAATCTGCAGTACTGATGATGACGGCATCCACATCTTTTCGATCGTAGAGTTCATCATTATTTCTACAGGCAGCAATAGACAAATCCGCCTTATCCTTCAGGTAAGCCTGGCATTCGTCTCGACGCCGACTCCAGATGTCTGATACTGCAGTAAACTGATAATTCATCTCTTTGGCGTGGACAAGCATAGCCGGTATCAAGGCATATTTGGCGCGGTCGGAAAAGCCAACTATGCCGACATTTACCCGATCATTTGCTCCAATGATTCGGCTGTAACTTTTCGGGGAAAAAGCCATCGCACCAAAGCCTATTCCGGCAGTGGTCAAAGCGGACTTTTTCAGAAAATCTCTTCTGGATTGATCGTTCATGGTTAGTATGGGTTTTGGTGTTTTGGGTTCTGATTTAATGATAAGGATATTGATCTATTTGACTAGGGCATTAAAAAGCTCGAGTTGCTCTCGTAGGGCTTCTATTCGGTCGGCTGGCTTGGTTCTGGCTTCGAGCAAAATCCAGCCTTCATAATCCATTTCCTTGAAAAGCCTGAATAAGTCCGGGTAGGGGTAATTCCCGACGTTGAATTCCCGTACATGCACGGTATCCCCAAACCACTTTTTCACTGAATGAAAATTGGCTTCCAGGCCAGGGGAAAGAAGATCCTCCTCATTGCAATTCCAGCAGATTTTCACATTGGGTTCGGTGACTTGGTCAAAAATCGCTTTCATAACCGGAAGCTCTTGCGTGTACTGTCCATGAACTTCCACCCGGATTTCCTGCCCATAATCCTGAGCAAATTTTCCTACTTCATTGAAGGAAGCAGCAATCTGGGAGATTGTCTTTTCTCGAGGGATTTCAGGGGGTAAATAGTTGGGCTTGACTTTGATGCCAGTGGCGCCGATATCATGACATAGCTGGATGTAAGCCTTGGTTTCTTCAATATTTTGCTTGAGCTTTTCCGGGTCAGGGCTGTGATACTCGTAATTGCTTCCATAACCTAAGCAAGTGACTGGGCTATCTGTAAATCGCTTTTTGACCTCCTCTCTTTGGGCTTTACTCAGGCTACTTTCTACACCATGGGCATGCTGAGTGCGGAGTTCTACCCCGAGTACGCCTGTCTTTTCACAATTGCTGATGAGGGTAGGAAGGTCCCAATCTTTGCCCCACTCATAGGTAACTAGCCCAAAGCGCATTTTGGACCGCTTTTCTGCCGATAAAGCCGGTGAAAAGGGAAGCAAGCCTAGAGATCCGGTGACCAAAACAGTATTTCTAAGGAATGTTCTCCGATGTATTTTTTCTACTTCCATGCATTTAAAATACAGATAAAAGAGAGGAGAATATTCCTAAAGGCCTGAAAATCTTCGGAATCGATTCGGGAAAATCGGGCTATTTATCATGCATGAGTCAGGAGCTATGATCAAAGAGATTGCGATTCTTTTTTCCACGATCTTTTAAAATTTGCATGAACTTTGCGCTCCTTTGTTTTAAATTGTAGCATCATGAAGAGATTTTTCAAACTCACCACCAATTTCTATTTCTTGGCAGGGGCTTTCTTTCTTTGCTGGATGATTTTTATCGACTCCAATAATTTGATCAATCAATTCAAACTGAGCAGAAAGCTTTCTGAATTGGAGGATAGAAAAGAGTATTACCTGGAGCGGAAAGAAAAAATTAAAGCTGAGCGGGAGGAATTGATGAGCAATCCAGAACTTATGGAGAAGTTTGCCCGTGAAAAATACCTGATGAAGAAAGAAAGCGAAGATCTCTATGTTATTGTCAAAAAATAAATTCCTGGCCATCTTCTTTGGCCTTTTTTTGTTTTCAAGCTTAGCTTTTGCGCAGCGCCCGATCTATAGCGACAGCACCTCATTCAAGGATAGATTGTATTTCGGAGGAAATTTCGGGATGCAGTTCGGAACTGTAACTTTGATCGATGTCTCTCCTTTGGCGGGGGTGATGATTACTGATAAATATTCAGCAGGTATTGGAATCACTTATCAATATTTTGACGACCGCAGATTTATAGGAGGATCCTCTTCCACTTATGGCGGGCGCTTGTTCAATCGCTACAATGTCCTCCCCAATATTTTCCTACATGCCGAGTATGAATCCATCAATTTTGAGAATTACAATCTGGCCTCTGAACGGTTTGAGCGCATTTGGGTAAATGGACTTTTTCTGGGAGGTGGTTATTTTGCACCCTTCGGAGGTGGAAGAGGCGGAGCCAACTTTACCTTTCTCTACAATGTTCTCCATGATAATCGACGCTCGCCATATGGTGAACCTTATGTGATTCGAGTGGGTTTTGTGTTGTAAATGCACATCAAGCCTATTCTATGAATTCATTTCTCGAAAAACTCCATCAATCTCATCAAGAATGCTCGGATTGCCCTTCCCCACAGGTCATCCAACAGTTTTTTGAAAGCTTATTGGGATTGCTTTTTCCAGAGCACTCTGTGCAGAAAATCAAGGAAAAATCCGAGCTCAAAGCCCGAATGGAGGAACTTCAGGAGCGGCTTTCAAAGATTCTTCAGAGAAATACCCATCTGCATGAGCAGGACGGACTGAAGCTAGGAAGACAGTTTTTCGACAATCTAGAGCGAATCTACGATTGGATCAATCAGGATGTGGACGCCATGTATGCAGGTGACCCTGCGGCCAAATCACGCACAGAGATTTTGAGGTCTTACCCAGGGTTTTATGCCATTGCTGCCTATCGGATTGCGCACGAGTTGCATCTTTTGGGGATTAAACTGATTCCTAGGATGATCACGGAGATCGCTCACAGTCGAACCGGAATTGATATTCACCCGGGAGCTCAAATTGGGCAACATTTCTGTATCGATCACGGTACAGGAGTGGTGATAGGGGAAACGACTATTATCGGAAATCATGTCAAAATCTATCAGGGCGTTACCCTTGGGGCATTGAGTGTGGACAAGGCCGATGCAGATAGCAAAAGACATCCAACCATTGAAGACGGAGTGGTGATTTATGCAGGGGCGACAATTTTGGGAGGGAAGACCGTCATCGGAAAAGATAGTACGATTGGTGGAAATGTCTGGCTTACCAAGTCAGTTGATCCGGGCTCAAAGGTCTACTACCAAGCCCAAATGCACCACGCCGACTCATCCCAAACGGATTTGTACATCTTTAAAAACGACTAGTATGAAGCTTTTTGAATTAATTGGAAATACACCTCTGGTGGAGCTCCAGCATATTCCTGTCAATCCCAAGGTCAAGATCCTCTGCAAAATGGAAGGTCAAAACCCCGGAGGAAGTGTGAAGGACCGAGCTGCTTTTAATATGCTGCAATCTGCCTTGGATAGAGGGGAGATCAAAAAGGGCGATAAATTGGTGGAGGCTACCAGCGGAAATACCGGAATTGCCCTTGCGATGGTGGCAAAGGTCTTGGGTCTGGATATGACTCTGATTATGCCTGATAATTCTACCCGAGAGCGGGTACTTTCCATGGAAGCTTACGGAGCCAAAGTCATCTTGACACCTGCTGCCAAAACCATCGAGTATTCCCGTACCCTTGCAGAAGAGATGAACGAGAAAGAGGGATATTTCATGCTCAATCAATTTGCCAATCCGGATAATTACCTGGCTCACTACAAAACCACTGGACCCGAAATCTGGAATGATACCCATGGAAAAGTTACCCATTTCGTCTCCGCAATGGGGACTACGGGAACCATTATGGGCGTTTCCCGCTACTTGAAAGAAAAAAATCCAGCTATTCAGATCGTAGGGACGCAGCCTACGGATGGCTCAAGTATCCCCGGCATCCGAAGATGGTCACCAGAGTTTTTGCCGGCAATTTTTGAAAAGGAACGGGTAGATCGGGTGATCGATGTGTCCCAAGAACAGGCTACGCAAATGACACGTCGAATGGCTAAGGAAGAAGGAATTCTAGCCGGCATGAGTAGCGGAGGAGCTTTGACCGTGGCTATCAAACTTTCCGAAGAACTCGAAGAAGGCCTGATCGTTTGCATCACCTGCGATCGGGGAGACCGGTATTTGAGTTCGGATTTGTTTGGGTGAGAGGAATTGGGAAATTAGAAGATTGAAAAATTTTGGAAAGCTCCATGCCCAGGTTCGTGTCTTCACGAACCGATAAACTTCCTATTTACGTCCACGTGAGTGGAGATACTCACATCGGCGAAAGGCTATCGGATTTCCTATCAGTATTGACAAAAAGAAGGCTTATTTTCTGCTGAAAAGATCCAAATCCGGAAGCTTCGCCTGCCAGCCGTGGCTGGGACTTCGGTCATCGGTCTTCCAACAACTCAAGCAAAGAAAATATGGCAAATGCATGATCAAGGATAAAAAGAAAAACAAAGAAAACCCTCGAGGTTTTTAAAACCCCAAGGCTTGGTGCTTTTTAAAAAAACTGCTTCATTTTTTCTAAACCTGTCCGGGCGACGACATCGGCATCCATGGCATATAGACTTGGATTGAAGAGCTCAAGGGAGAGAATCTTATTTCCGCCCATATTCTTTAAGGTCTGTGCCACTTCCGCCAATGGACCCACCCCATCCCCAGGAAAAACCCGATGCTTGTCCTCTTGCTCTGTTCGGGCCAGGGTGCCGGGGAAATCATTCATATGAAATACTTCTACCGCATTCCCACTGAGCAGTTTCAGCCCATCAAAACCGGAATCTCCACGGAAAAGATGATAAATATCCGGCAGCAATCGGGCATCCGCATCATTAGCCATGGCTGCGACCGCCAGAGCCTGCCCCAACTGATAAAAAGGTGGAAAGGCTCCCCAAAACTCCAATTGTGGCATACAGCCGGTTTTGCGGCCAAGCTCCAGAAGTTGAGCGTACTTTTCTCCAGCTTCAAATAAGTCCACCGGCGCTTCCGCACCGATTGCAGGAGCGGCGATGCGCTTGCAACCAATGGCTGCGAGCTGATTCATTTCCTTTTCGATTTGGGCAAAGCCTTTTTTGCTTTTCTCCTGGTCCTGCGCCATCCATGTCGCAAATCCAATGGCATTCACCGCTTCGATTCCCGCATCGTCCAATTCCTTTTTCAAGGCTTGGAGACTTTTTCCAGACTCCAAATAGGCATCGATTTCCATCATCCACAGTTCGATTCCATCGTAGCCTGCCCGTGCGGTGATAGTAATCATTTCTGAGAGGCTCAGCTTTTGCCCCCGTATAGTGGAGGTGTTCAAGGAAAATCGAAACTGCTGTAGCTTTTGGTCTTTTGCCTTCGTCTGTATAAGCGGGGCAGTTGCGGCTAAGGAAGTAATGGCGAGGGTCTTGAGGGCTTGTCGGCGATTGGTCATAATAGGTTTTTAACAATTTGGTGGAGGCATTTTCCCTTCTATCGATAAAGGAAGCCACTTAAAGATATTTTTAAAAATAGAAAATCTCGGATTAGAAACTCTTGTAATTTCGACCATGCGTAAAATAATTTTTTCTTTAGGTAGCTGGATATTTTTGACGGTTTCGTCATTCGGTCAAGCTGTCAGCGAGAATCTTCAAAATCTGGATAAGTACCAAGAGCAGCTTCCTTTCTTTCAGGAGTTGATCACGGGTGCGCAGTATCCGGAGCCTCCTAGAAATTATGATGGGTTTCCTTTTTTGGATACCCGTTCCTTCGAAAATGGGGGACTGACCATCAATCGGGTTTTTTATCCCGATGTACCTTTGCTTTATGATATTCGCTATGATCAGGTGATCACTTTTCATCCCCTCTTTTCGCAGAAGCTTTTGATCAAGCCCTCCAAAATTGACGGCTTTGTCCTGTCTGACGGGAAAGGGTTTGTGCAGCTGAGCGGTAATGAAGGATATCTGTATGACAAAAATGGCTTTTATGAAGTGATTGCCTCCGGAGATTTCAGGCTTTTGTCCAAGCATTACAAAGTCGATAGACGCGCAAGGGAATTGGGGGATTATATTGGCTATTACGATGAGTACGAAGATTTCTTTTTATACAAAGCAGGAGCTTTTTACCCAGTCAAGAAAAAGAAAGATGCGATTAAGGTGCTCGGAGTACAAAAAAAGGCGATCCGGGAAAATCTCACTCGCCAACGCATCTACTACAATAAAGATCGAAGAAAATACCTAGTCGCTTTGCTCCAGCTCGCCAACTCACCCAGAACTGATCAATGATGAAAGCGATACGAATATCACTTATTTTAATTCTTGGACTCGCTGTGACGCAGGTTTGGGCACAGACTTCGGCAAAGTTTACCGGCTTCTACGCAGGCTTGAGCTTTGAGCGATTTGCCGAAAAGATCGAGTCCGAGAGCGATTTTCGCTTTTATTTCGATCCCATATTGGTGGAAGGGATTACGGTCAATATTCAGGTAAATGAAACCGGGCTTTCGGATCTTTTGAGTAGCGTTTTGGAAGAAACGGATTTGGAATTTTCTATTTCTCCTGATGGAAAGGTTTTTATCACCAAGGGTGAAAAGCTCACGGTGGACTTCGCTAGAGGATATTTTGACCCGAAAGTAGATGTGGAAAGTGCCTCCGGGCAGAATGCTTCTGCCATGGGTGCCTTTGCGCGAAATATGCGCTTTGAAATTGGTAAGGAAAATGAAGATCCAGCAAAGAGAACGGCCGTCTTACGAGGGAAAATCACCAATATCGACAATGGGGAACCCATGTTGGGGACAGTAATCTTCGAAAAGGTGGATTACCAGAAAGCCATTACCGACGAAAATGGAATGTACCGACTGGAGCTGCCGAAGGGCCGACATACTTTGATCGTCCAAAATCCAGGAGGCTATCAAGAGCAGCGTCAAATCGAGCTCTTTGGGGATGGAGTATTGGATATGGAGGTGCAGGAGAATTTCCTTTCCCTAGACGAAGTAGTCGTGAGTTCGGGTGCTTTGAACAATATCAATAAATTGGATATGGGCGTGCAGGCTATCAGCATAGCCGATGTCCGGAAGTTACCTGCGATTCTGGGAGAGGTAGATATTTTGAGAGGTGTTTTGACCCTGCCCGGTGTGAATACCGTCGGAGAGGCCAGCGTCGGCTTCAATGTCCGTGGTGGTGCTGCCGATCAAAACTTGATTCTTTACAATCAGTCCACGGTCTTCAATCCTGCACACGTTTTTGGCTTTTTCTCAGCGTTCAATCCCGATATGGTTTCAGGAGTTGAGCTTTACAAAGGCTCCGTGCCAGTCAATTATGGAGGAAGGCTTTCTTCCGTGCTACAGGTGGAACCCAAATTTGGGCGAACTGATAAAATCGGAGGAAGCGGAGGTATTGGGATAATGACTGGTAGACTGAGTTTGGAAGGACCCATCGGAGAGAATACCACCTTCATAGTGGGAGGAAGAACTACTTACTCGGATTGGGCTTTGAATCTTCTGGAGGATGAAGCAGCCTTGGAAGGATCGAATGCTTCTTTTTATGATTTGAATGCCAATCTACGTCATACCTTCAATGACAAGAATCAACTCGAAATCACTTCTTACATCTCTCAGGATAATTTTGCTTTTGACGCGGATACGACCTATTCCTATCGCAATACTAACTTGGCTGCGACCTGGCGACACTACTTCAATGATCAACTGGAAGGTAGATTTACAGTGGGCTACGATGGCTATGAGTTTGGCATCATCGGAGAAGACAATCCTCTGAACGCCTACGAATTCAGCTTCGATGTCAAGCAATGGCACTTACGTGCGGATTTTGAATACAGAAAAGGAGAGAACCACTTGTATAAATTTGGGGTGCATGGTATTCAATATCAACTCAATCCCGGTACCAATCTACCTTTCGGCTCGGAGTCTATCGTGATTCCGGAGGATTTGGAAGATGAAAATGGGCGGGAGATTGCGGTGTATTTCGGAGATGAATGGACGATCAATGAGCGCTTTTCCCTGAGCTATGGTGGACGCTATATGTTCTATCAGCTTCTTGGACCTTTGACAGTCAATCAATATGTGCCTGGAGCTCCAATCACGGAGAGCAATGTGATAGGGGAGGAGACTTTCGGGTCAGGTCAGGTAGTTCAGACCTATCATGGTCCGGAGTTTAGACTATCGGGTCGATACACCTTGGATAATCAATCCTCAATCAAGGCAGGCTTTACCACCATGCGGCAAAACCTTCACCTGCTGTCCAATACCTCAGCGATTGCACCGACGGATAGCTGGAAGCTGAGTGACCGCTATCTAAAACCTCAAACCGGAGGTCAGGCTTCTGTAGGTTATTATCGAAACATGGCGCGAAATACCTTGGAGTTTTCCGGTGAAGTCTATTATCGATACATGAATAATCTGCTGGATTATCGGTCTGGGGCAGATTTGATTCTGAATGAAAATATTGAGCAGGATGTCCTGAATTCTATCGGTAAAGCCTATGGAGTGGAGCTTTTGATGAAAAAGACTTCCGGCCTTTTGACAGGCTCCTTGGCCTATACCTACTCCCGTTCTTTGCTGAGGACTTCCGATGAACCAAGTATCGAAAAGATCAATAATGGGGAATTTTACTCCAGTAATTTTGACCAACCCCATCATGTGGTCTTGGTGTCGAATTATGAGCTCAGCAAGCGGATCAACGTTTCTTTGAATGGAAATTACAGCACAGGAAGACCGGTGACTTTGCCGATTGCTAAGTTTGAATACGCGGGTTCGGAGCGAGTTTATTTCTCCGAAAGAAATGCTTACCGGATTCCTGATTACTTTCGACTGGATGCCTCAGTCAACTTAGAAGGAAATCATAAGGTCAAGAAACTGGCACATTCTTCCTGGTCCTTGGGCGTCTATAATTTGCTAGGACGAAGCAATCCTTACTCGGTTTATTACACAGCAGTAGAAGGGCAGCTCCAAGGCTATCAGCTTTCTATTTTCGCCCGACCTATTCCTTTTATTACCTACAATTTCAAATTCTGATGCGGTATAACTTTCTATATATTTTATTTTTCCTTGGACTGTTTTCGGCCTGTCGGGAGCCTTTCGAGCCCGAGATCGATCCGGTCGATCTGGATGTTCTCGTGGTGGAAGGATACCTGGACTCAGAGGGGATTCCCAGTGAGCTGTCTCTAAGCTTGACCTCCAATATTAAGAGTGATGGATTCACCAATAACTTGGTCAATGGAGCAACCATTTATTTGGAAAATACCTCGGGGGCTCGTTTCTCGCTCACTGAGTTGGGAGATGGTAAGTATGAATTTGCACATGATATTTCAGAATCGGATGTCTATCGGCTTCGGATCTTTTTGCAAAACGGAGCAAGCTATACCTCGGAGGAACTAAGACCCATTATCACCCCTGATATCATCGATGTGGGATTTGATAAGAATGAAGATGGGGTGGAGATTTTCCTGACCACACAGGGTGATGAAAATGCCGATGACTTTCTCTGGACCTACGAGGAAACATGGGCTTTCAGGCCTCCTTTTACATCTTTGGACAAATATGTACCAGAGACTGAAGAGATCGTGCCGCGTACCGAGGAGGAGCGAATTGACCGTTGCTACTTGAGTCGTCCCAATTCGGATCTTTTGTTGGAAACTTCTTCCCGATTCGAGGATCAGTTTGTTTTCCGGCAGGCTATCCGACAGATCAATCAAGGAGACGAGCGGCTTTCGCTTCGCTATAGTATTTTGATTTCCCAGAAAGCAATCAGCAAGGATGATGTGGAGTTTTGGGAGATTTTGAAGGAGAATTCGGATGATTTGGGATCAATTTTCAGCCCGCTTCCATCTATCATCGGTGGGAATATCACCATGGATCAAAATCCAGATGCGCCAGTCATCGGACAGGTCAGTTTGGGGGTGGTTAAGCAAAAACGTCTTTACATTGACATTCGGGAGGTAGCTCCTTGGACTGCAGAAGTGGAGGAATATTTTGGATGTGTCATGGAGCCGGATACAGTCTTGGTTGCTAATTATGATCAGTTTTTCAGGTCAGGGGGAAATATACCGACTACTCCGATTTTCCTTGAAAACGGCTTTGTTCCCATTGGCTACCGCTATGCGCGGGCTTCCTGTGTAGACTGTACACGCAGAGGGTCAAATGTGAAACCTGATTTTTGGGAGGACTTCTGATGAATAGATTCTATCGCTTGAAATATTTCGCAGCTATTTGCTGCTTGGTTTTCCTTCCGCTTTCTCTTTTTGCACAAAATGCCGTCCCTGAAACAGTAGATTTTTCAGTTCCCAAGAATATTTTCTTCACTGGGGAGAAAGTTTGGATTCAAGCTTCGGCGTATCAAAACGATAAGCCAAGTACCTCACAGGTTCTCTACGTGGAGCTCCTCAATCGGGAAAATCAATCCGTTTACTTGTCTAAATTCTTACTTGAAAAGGGGGAGCTTTTTCATTTCTTAGAAATCCCGAAGGATATTCCTTCTGACCATTATCTTTTGCGGGTGTTTACCCGAATTAGTCCTTTGGTGGACTTGGAAAAGGGGCTCAAACAGCAGTTTGTAACCATTTTCAATCCAAAAATCCCACCAGCGATAGCGGAAGATCATCCCGGGTTTTTTGAAAATCTGCCTAAATCTGATACCGATCTCAGCATTTCGAAGCCTCTTGCCAAAGCAGGAGAGGAGCTTAGTATTCGATCAAATGCTTTCAAAGAATCCACGAAACTTTTTGTGAAAGTTTACAATCCCTACCTGAAAGATTCTGAGGGTTTGCCTTCTTCAGCCATTTATTCCGGAAAGGCTCAAGGTGAATTTTTGCCTGAGCTGTTTGGGCATATAGTAGCTGCTCAGATTGATCCGAGAACGGTCGATACGACGAAGGTTTATTTCCTTTCAGTGCATGGAAGGGAGTCTGCTTTGTACACGGATAGACCTGATGAAAAGGGGAAATTGTATTTCGATATTGGGGGATTGAAGCATTGGGATTTTATGATTGCTCAGGCAGATCAAAATGGGGAAATGCTTGATTTTGAATTTCTCAGTCCTGCTGTGAGAACTGAATTTGCGAGTGGGTTTTCTTTTCCAGAATTGAAAATCAGTCCCAATGATCAGCCTTTCCTTCAGGATTTGTTGATCAGTAGTGGAGTACAGACATTTTACACCGAAAAGTATGAGCAAGAACCCATACCGGTCGTGACAGGCTTTGTGGCAGATCGGACTTTTCTCTTGGATGATTATACCCGCTTTGAATCGGTAGAAACAGTCATTAAAGAATACGTCCCGATGGTTTCGGTGCGTACCAGGCAGGGAAAAAAGGAGTTTCGATCAGTCAATGAGTTTGGAAATACCTTCACCGGAAATCCCCTGATGCTTGTGGATGGTATGCCGGTTTTTGACTCGGATCAGCTTGCGGCTTTTAATCCGAAGAACTTTGAAAAGCTGGAGATTCTGTCTCGAGTCTTCTATCTCAATGATCAGCGTTACGAGGGGGTGATGAGCTTCTCTTCCTATCAAAGTAATGTAGGAGGTTTCCCCTTACCTACCAATGCCTTCTTCAAGCAGACGCCTGGAATCCAAGTGCCGGTTCAATTGGAGCAAGAGACCTTCGGAGGTTCAAGCATAAATCGCGGTGATTTTAGATCCGTCCTTTTCTGGTCAAATGATCCGAAGGCTTCAAGATTGAATGGTGATGCACTAAACCTTAAAATCCCGGATTTGTCCTTGCCTTTTGAAGTGGAATTGCGGGAAAATGGGGAAGTGATCCGAAGGGCTTACTTCCGGGTTCAGTCTCCTGATTAATCCTTTTTCTTCAATTCATTCGATAGGAAATCGCCCAACTTCTTTTGGTAAGTGGCATCATCCGGATATTCGGGTACCAAGGATTTTTTCTCGGGGAAACTTTCCATGTGGAGAGTCTGAGTAGGAAATGCAAATCGTACACCAAGCGCATTGGCTAGTTTGACGGTGCTTATCAGGATTTCATGCCGAGCCCGGAGCTCTTCCGGCCAGGTAGGAACTGTAAAGAAAATATACAGCATCACGTCCTGACTGTATGCCGAAAGGTTATTGAAGTAAATATGAAAATAGTCCTTCCGAGTGTCGGGGTGAGCTAAAACGATTTCTCTAAGCCCTTTGACAAACTTCTCGATCAATTCCGGCGGGGTGTCGTAGGTCACAGTCAAAGTGGTGTAAAATCTTCGATAGACGCGTAGTCCATGATTGTCAAGGATGGCATCAGCCATTTTTCCGTTTGGAACGTACATCACGGAATTTCGGAAGGTTCGAACCCGGGTGGATCGAAATCCTACTTCCTCAACCGTACCGTCAATTTCTCCGGAAGTGATCCAATCCCCCACTTGAAAGGGTTTATCAATAAAGATCATGACAGAACCAAAGAAGTTTTTGATGGTGTCTTGGGCGGCAAGTGCAATGGCTACACCACCAATGGAAAGACCGGTCAAGAAAGGAATGATATCGAGATTAAACCCATCTTTTAGGATGAAAAGTGTACCAATGAGGACTACAAATGCTTTGAGGGTTTTTCTCAAAAGCGGAACGAGCTGATCATCGAGTGTGGACTCTGTTTTGGTAGCCAATCGGGCAAAGTACATAGCCAGGACATTGACCAACTTGTAAAAAATCAAGGTGATCAAAAGTGGCCTCAGCGTCCGTAGAATCACCACGAGCCATGACCAAATCTCTACCGGAAGCTGTAGCACCGGAAGTAAAATGGATAGGATTTGAACGATCAAAAAGTAACTAACCACCTTCGCAACAGGAAGGAGATAACTCTCTCCAAGTTTTTGAATATTTAGTTTTCGGAATAGGAAAACCAAACCTTTATCAACCAAGAAGGTGAAAAAGAAATGAGCAATAAAGACAAATAGAATAATGAAAAAGAGCCCTACTAATTGCCAGAGATAGAAGCCAAGGTATTGCTCGTTTCCAATCTTAGGCAGGAGATTAAGCAATCGATCCGTACCGTAAGGGTAGGTGCTCTTGTGCATCTCTTCGATCTGACTGACCGTAAATGCTGAAAACTGCCACTGAGAGCCTACTTTTTCCAGGAATACTCCCGGAAGCTTATTGCGGTCAAAATAGTAGATTTTCTCTGCGACTATTCCTGTTGTGTCCTGATAGTCGGCGATTCTTGGGATTTGACTTGCTCGGATAATGATCCCTTGTCCTTCAAAAATCTGCTTAAGCTTGATACTTAGACTTTCCCCTTCGTCCTTTGAAACATCCGAGAGATTTAGAGCTTTTGCAGCCTGCTCAGGAGCAAAATTGGAGTCCTCCAGATTGTAGAAAAAAGTCAGTGTGGTATGATAAGGCGTACTCAGGTTGGACCTTGCAGGATCGGTGATGGCTGCCGTATTATCCCGAATCAACTGCGCCTGAATCTGTAGGGAAATAGCAAATAGAAGGGAAAAACTTATAAATATTTTGCGAAACATAGCTCCGGTTTAGTTCTAATGTAAAATCCAATCAACTAGGCCGAAAGGAAATAAGTGATCATTTGATCACCCATGATGGTATGTATGGCGTACTGATTTGCCCTTTGGTCAAAACTAATTTGAATCGGACCTGAACTATCCAACGGCAAGTTGGTCAGCAGGTTACCCGAAAGATCATAGAGATAAGTGAAGTTTTGCAGAGGGTCTGTCACTGCAAAAATCTGTCTATCCGATCCAAAATCAAAATATTGATACACAAGTCTTTCTTCAGAGACGCGGATATTAAACAAAACCTCCTGCTTGGAATTGAAGACTTTGAGCTGGTTGAAGGTTTTGGAAAGGATGATAAACTGATTCTGATTTTGATCAGGGATTAACTTGAATTCGCTGTCTCGATCATCTTTTTCCAGTTGATTTCGATTGACCACCTCTCCGTTGAAACTCACTTCGATTACCTGGCCATCTGTGCTGACTCCGGTGAGGACAAATCGATTGGTGGTGGTAGATTTTCCAAAGAATAATTCAGACTGGAAGCTCGCGCTAAGGTCGAAAGGCGATCCGGATTGCTTTTCCCCTCTTCGATTGAAAAGATGAAGCTTGCCTGATGAAGTGAGCGTGCCCATGTAGTCCCCTACGCCCGGTACCCGGTAGTGTCGCGGACTTTGAAGGCTATTCTCCGAGATTGGATTTGGGTTCCATCCCTCCAGTTTATTTCCTGTTTTATCCAGTAAAAGGAGGTTCGCAGACTCCGTTGCTACAAAGTACCGATAGTCTCGGGTATTGTCATAATCAACCAACTGCAAGTGAGTAATCGATTCTTTGAGATCAAAAGGATAGCCGGTCAATGGATTTCCAAGCCGGTCAATTCCGTAAATTTTATCCTTGGTGGCAAGAAGCAGCTGGAGTTTTCCATTTTTGAAGTAGTCAACTTGAAAGGCATCACTGATAACGGGGCCAGATAGTGGATACCGATAGACTATTTCTCCAGCTGAGTTTATGAGGTATAGCGTATGGTCCTGGTCCTGAAGGATCAAATCTTTTGAGTTGTCCTGATAGTTGATGATCTCCTTTGGTCCCCAATTTAGCCATTGATTGAATCTCAGGACCTGATCTGATTGGAGATTGACTTGATTTTCGGCGATTTCTATTTCTGGTGCTGTCTCATCAAAAGTGATCAAAATGCTGCTTTTTGCTTCTTCCCCGATTTGATTTACCCGGAGTGTCAGATAAGGGAATGCACTAAATACTGGTCTGTATTTTTGGAAATAGGAACTCCAGGAACTGTTGGTTAAAGTGGTCCATTTATTCCAGATTTCCTTGATTCGATAGGTCTGCGAGAAACCAGCGCTTGGGCTTAATGCTGCCCTCAGATAATCTGGAAGTGCATTACTATCCCAGGTATAGCCTCTGTTAAGATCGTCAAGAAGCATTTTGACCGCTTCTTGCGAATTGGCAAATAGAATGATATTACCTCGACGAATCACAAAAGTCTGTGGAAAGCCCACAAACTTTCCTGAAAAAAGATAAGCGGGAAGCTCCTCCGTGGGAACGTAGAAAACTTCATCATTTCCATAAAAATCAGAATAGGTTTCACTTTCTTTTTGTAAGTAGTTTTTTAGAATATCGAGGGGCTCATTGTCGTTGAGGAGTCTCGCTACCAAGACTAGATTTGAGCTGCCATCAGCTCTCGATTCAAGTTCTTGTAGGTAAAATTCCCCACCAAACCCATCCAAAAATCCTTGATCAATTAAGTTTTGCTGTACTTCGGCTTGGATAGTGGATTTTGGGACGAAACCTCGATTTTCTAGCTGCTGAATTTCTGCTATCCCTTGTAAATTGAATTGGGTTAGAGAGACCGTTCTGGCAGAGATAGCTTTTTGAATTTCAGAAATATTCGCAGCAAGGGAGGGGGTGAAGGAAGGTGCTTCGCTGAAATCCAAATTCCCCTCAAATCTGATTTGATTAGCATCCAAAAAGAATTCGTAAGCGACAGATGCATCAAGATTTTCCAAAGCCCGAATTTGCTGACTTTCTCTTTCCTTAATTACTCCTTTCAGAAAGCTTGCAAGGCTTTTTCCTCTGAGCCAAAGCGTAGCCAAGCCTTTTTCGCCGGAAGCTGTCAAGTTAGCCGGGATCAATTCATCTGCGGGAACCTGAGACTTTCTAATTGCCTCCTCCACTAGAAATGATGATTCGGAAAGGACCAGAAGCCCATTTAAATAGGTGAAACTCATCAGTCGGGAGTCGGAGCCTTGGGTGACTTCAGTGATTTCAGTTTCAGAATAAGTTCTGGCTACAAGTTTGGTTTCTCCCGAAATATTGGATTTGATACTTGATAAAAGGTTTTCAAGAGAGGACTTATCCAATTGTAAAATATAGAGTAGATCAAAGCTTTCAGCTCCTGTGGGATGGTAGGAGATGGTTAGGTTGTTTCCATTGAGTAATCGGGATATGTGACCCTGGAATCCTGTGAGGCTGTCTAAGGTCGAGAGATTAGTGGCGATTTTTTCAAAGCTTGGGATGGTTTTGATTTTTTCCCAAAGTGGGTGATTGACCAGCTTATTCCAGCTTTGATCAGCTTGATCTGATTCTAGAACAAAAACGGCATTATCACTGATTAACTGCTTGTTTTCCAGCGTAGATGAGGAAAAATAATCGGAATAGAGCAGGTAGCCCGCAACTGTGGCAACCAAGATAATGGCGAGAATCAATGCACTTTTACCAATATTCAAGGGGCTGGAATTTTGTGGTTAAGGTACAAAAATTAGACCCGGAATGCAGCTTTTTCAAACTAGATCCCGGGTCTTTGAATTTAGAAGTTCAATTACTTGGACAAATTGTCAAGTACATGCATTACTTCTTTCACGTGGCCTCTGGAAACTTCCAAAAGAGCCTTTTCTTCTTCGTTGAGATCCAATTCGATTACTTTTTCGATTCCGTTTTTGCCGAGGATGACAGGTACGCCAAGATAGCAGTCATCAATACCATATTCGCCATCAAGCTTGATGCAGACTGGGAATACGCGACGCTGATTCTTAAGGATTGCCTCTACCATCTGAGCAGCAGCAGAACCAGGTGCATACCATGCGGAAGTTCCCATCAATTTTACCAATTCACCGCCACCGAATTTTGTTCGCTCGATGATTGCGTCCAATTTATCTTTAGCTACTAGCTCTGTCACAGGAATACCAGCAACAGTGGTGTAGCGAGGAAGTGGAACCATCGTGTCGCCATGTCCTCCCATCAAGATAGCCTGAATCTCTTTTGCAGAAACATTCAGCTCCTCTGCCAAGAAAGCTCTGTAGCGTGCTGTATCGAGAATTCCAGCCATACCCATCACTTTGGTACGTGGAAGGTTGGAAGAGAGGTGTGCCTGATAAGTCATCACATCGAGTGGATTAGATACTACGATGATGATGGCGTCAGGTGAATGCTTGATTACGTTTTCTGTTACAGACTTCACGATCCCTGCGTTGGTTTCGATCAAGTCGTCACGGGTCATCCCTGGCTTGCGTGGTAGGCCTGAAGTGATGACAACTACATCTGATCCGGCAGTTTTGCTGTAGTCATTAGTACTACCGACTGTACGCGGGTCATATTGATTGATCGGGGCCTTTTGCCAGATATCCAAAGCCTTGCCCTCGGCTACGCCTTCCTTGATATCTACCAAAACAATTTCTTCCGCGATTTCGCGATAGGCCAAAACGTCAGCGCAAGTTGCTCCTACGTTTCCAGCCCCAACTACGGTTACTTTGCTCATGATTTTATAAATTTTTATGAATGAATTGCCTAAAAAGCGCCGCTAAGTTAATTAACAATGACAGGATTAGAAACCCGAAAGGAAATACTTTGTTGGATGGTATTTGACTTAAGGATAAGCGGCTGTCAATTGTCACTCAAACATTTGCCGAAGGCTAAAAAATCCAAATGACTCCCGGTAGGAGCGAAAGAGGCGCTGATTGTTTTCGTTGTAATATTCTGCAAGCGCCGTCATCACCTTGGCTTTGATTTTTGGATTGCTTTCGAAGATCTCTTGAATAGCAAAATGCGGGATCACGATCAACTCTGCCTCATCCGAACTGACAATCGCGGTGTAGATTCGTTTGGTGTTTTGTAAAAGGGAGTTTTCTCCAAATGCCTGGCCACGATTGATTTCCATGATCATCTCAAAATTGTCCTTCACATCTATCGTCAGGTGCACTTGTCCTTTCTTGATCAAGTAGATGGCTTGACTAGGGTCTTTACTGAAAAAGACCACCTCATCTTTGACATATTTACGGACATGCATGGCCGGTAAAAAACGGGATAGCTCTTTATTTTTCAACTTTTCAAAAAATTTGATCGGCCTCATGAAATCAAAAGTCTGAAGCTCAGATTCTGTGTAGGATTTGGTAAAAGGATTTTGCATCAGTTTTTCTTTTTGAAATGTAAAGCAACCCGTGTAGCCTCGTCGCACTTGGCCCAGTCTGCAATCCGGTGGCCGATCACCCAGGCGATTTTTCCCTCCGAAATAAGCACTTTGACCTGATCTTTGTGCCAACGGTCTATTTTCAAATCTATCAAAAAATCAGAGACTTTTTTTCCGTTTTTCATCCCTAGAGGTATGAATTTGTCTCCCAACTCCCAAGTCCGGATAGTCAAGGGAAAACTCAGTCGATCCAAATCCAACTGGGCATTCTGACGGGACGTGTCAATTTTCCGGTCAAAAGGTTCTTTCAGTAATTCATAGGTGCCCTCCGGGAGTTCGAGTTCGATGTCTTTTTCATCTAGGATAACAGGATCAAACCGCTCTGAAATTGGCGCCAAAAGCAAGGCTTCCCGGTCTACTGTCAACTGATGAGATGCGCTGAAGAAAACTTTCCCGCTTTCCTGATTTTTAGCCGATTGGAGGGTTGATTCGGCTTGATCCGAGTTGAAGCCGTAGCGCCGAATCCAGTAAAAAAGCAATGTGGTAGCACCTGCCTGATTGATGAAGCTCCGAAAAGGCAAGCTTTCTACTTCTGAATCTTTTTGAAGGTTTTGCGCTAGCCAAATTTCTGATAATCCACCCAGCGCCTTACCGGCATCCTGTAAGCGGTTAAAACTTCTGAGGAGGTTTTGCTTAGCATCTTCACTTACCTCATAGAGGGCGGGGAGTGCTTCCAGCCTGAGCTTGTTTCGCTTATATTCTGTTTTTTGATTCGAAGCATCCTCACGCCAAGTGATTCCATTTTCTTTGGCGAAAGCCAGAATCTCTTCTTTTGAAAAAGGGAGTAATGGACGGATCAAGTAGCCCTTTTTATCCGCCATACCCTGTATCCCATCCAATCCGGTAGTACGCAGGAGATTTAGAAAGATCGTTTCCAACTGATCGTCCTGATGATGGGCAAGAACGATCCCATCCAAGGATCGCTTTTTTATTAAATCATCAAACCAAGCGTATCGAATATCCCTAGCGGCCATCTGTATGGAGATTTTCTCATCCGTGGCTTTACTGGTGGTGTCCGGGTGATGGCTATGGAAAGGAATGCTATTTTCCATGCTCCACTTTTCAATCGAGGATTCATCTGCATCGCTTTCAGCTCCTCTCAGTCCGAAATTCACATGGCCGATCTCAAAGGGGATTCCTATTTCCAAAAGCAAATGTGCCAAAACCATGCTGTCCACTCCTCCGCTACAGGCGAGTAGGTAGGTTTTAGAAGGAGACAAAAGGCCCCGTTTTTCGATATGCTCCTTAAATACTGTTAACATTGATCAAAAATAGCTTTTTCTACTAATTTTGCCCACTTGGACAAGTCTATGAACAGCCGCCTCAAATCATTTTGCCTGATAGCATTTTTATTCCTTCCGATTTTATTGGTTCGGGCTCAGGAAAACAATGCCTTGGAAATCCTTCGTGCAGACTCGCTAAAAGGTGCGATGGGTTTTGAAAGATTGCTTGGTTCTGTCCGAATGAAAAATCAAAGCACCTTGATCGAGTGTGATTCAGCTCATTTTTTCAGAGCAGATAATAAAGCCAAACTATATGGTCGGGTTTTTATCCGAAGTGAAGAAGATTCGGTGACCACCCGAAGTGCTTATGCAGAATATGACGGGAATACGAAACTGGCGAAACTCCGGACCAATGTAGTCTTCACCAATATGGAGACGACTGTTTACACTGATTATTTGGATTATGACCGAGCTGGAAATATCGCCTATTATTTCAATGATGGTCGGGTGGTAGACTCTACCAATGTATTGACTAGTGAGAAGGGGCGATATGAAGTGAATCGGGAACGAATTACTTTCACCGATGACGTGGTTTTGGTCAATCCTGACTACACGATGAAAACCAATTTTCTGGTTTATCTCACCATTCCCAAAACTGCTGAAACCAAAGGGCTAACCAATTTGATTTCCAAAGATGGAAATACCCTGGATGCTTCGAAAGGGAGTTTTTACGATACGCAAGCGAAAAATTTCAGATTCTTTGATGGCTTGGTGGAGACTGAGACAAGTCGGGTCAAAGCCGATGAATTGCTGTATCGGGAAAATGAGGCTTACTATGAGGGGAAGGGAGATGTTCGAGTATTGAACAAGGAACGGGAGGTCGAAATATTTGGAGATCAGGGACAATATTGGGAGGATCGGGGATATAGCCTAGTCCATGGCAAAGCCTTGGTCAGAAGATACTTTGAAACAGATACCCTGTACATGACTGCCGATACGCTGATTTCTCAGGATCATGAATCAGACTCACTAAAATACCTTTTGGCTTTTTCATCCATACAGTTGGTGAAGTCACAAATGTCAGGGATAGCTGATTCGCTGTCTTACAATTATTCAGATTCGACGATCCGCCTATTTCAAGATCCTGCTATTTGGGATAATAGAAGTCAGATTACCGCAGATTCTATGACGTTTTTCATTGAAAATGAACAGCTTCGGAAGCTTTTTGTAAAAAACAATGCATTTGCCGTCATGACTGACACCTTAGTCAATTTCAATCAAATGAAAGGCAGGTCTATGACGGGGCTTTTCGAAAATGGAGATCTAAATACATTGGATATCACTGGAAATGGCGAATCCTTGTATTATGCCTTAGAGGGTGACACCTTAGTGCAGGGAGTCAATAAGACCCTTTCTGCCACGATCAAAATGACCTTTGCAGAGGGAAAATTGAAAAAAGTTAACTATGGGGTAAAGCCGGAGGGAAAGTTTATACCTGTGCAGGATATCGGTGAAGAGGGAGGAAAGCTAGAAGGTTTTGTTTGGCGAAAAGAAGAAAAGCCTACTATGGAGAAAATATTTGCTTGGAGGTCTGTCAATGAGGTGGATCTGGAAGCCGAAAATCTTTTTGAAGTTCCGGAGGCAGAAATCCGAATGCCTTCTGATGAAGAAATGCAAAAGTCCCTAGAAAAGTGGGATACAAATACCAATAAAGGCGGTTTGATCCCATTGAAAAAGGTCAAAGATTTTTCGAACGAATAAAGGCCGGAAATATTTTATAAAGGTTAACAACAATTAACCGCAAATTTTCGTCCCAAGATTACCTACTGCGTATTTTTGTGAGTATATTACTTCTCGAAAGTATCAGACGACAGGCTTATCGAATAGAATTTTACATGAAAGTTTTCCTTAGAATTTTTGCATGGGTTTTTGTGACCCTTCCGCTATTGGCGGAAGCACAAGAGGTCCGTGTCTTAAGCGAGGGACTTTCATTCGATGGCGACATCGGTGCATCACAGCGGAAAACCATCATCCTTCAAAACGAATCCGAGGTTGAAAAAACCTACTTCCTGAAAAATATCAGTGGAGATATTGGTTCTTCGCAGGAGATGAAAATCTGTATCGGAGATGCCTGTTTTGATGCAAAGCGAGATTTAGCCAAAATAAAAGTAACGCTAGCTCCGGGAGAGATTATTACGGATCTTTATTTGGAGTTTTCTCTTGGTATCGCAGAGACTCGTGGAGCCTTTGATTTAATCTTTGTGAATACGTCTAATATTCGGGAATCATTTATTGTCCAAGCTCAATACGATGTCACTGACCCTGCCAAGAAAATCGATGAATCGGATTATGACGCAATTACCATTTCTGAGGTTTATCCTAATCCAAGCAATCGGGTAGCACAACTAGATTACAAGCTGAAAAAGCGAGAAACATTAGCTAAAATCACCATAAATAGCTTTATCGGAAACCCGGTAGCAGAATATGAGCTAGATCCTGAGCGCTCCTCTTTACTGATCAATGTTTCAGATTTCAACCCAGGAGTATATTTCTACACATTATTTGTTGACAATAAAAATATTGTCACCAAAAAACTCGTTGTGAAGAAGTAAACTGAGCCACCCTATCCATTTGAATACCAACTATTATCCCGTATATTTGCGGTCTTGAAAATGAATATGCGAAAAGTCCCCTTTATTTTACTTGTTTTTGTCACTCTTAGCCTCTCCTGTGGCCCATTTGCCAAGTTGGAAAAAAGTACCAACTGGGAGGAGCTCTACGAAGGTGCCAATGACTACTATCAAAAAGGAGAATACAACAAGGCAATCATTCTTTATGACAAAGTGATTCCTATCATCAGAGGTAGCGAAAAGGCAGAATTGGCGGATTACAATTACGCTTATTGTCATTTCAAAACTAAGCGATACATCGAATCTGCCGGTTATTTCAATAATTTCTACAGGACATACAATCGAAGCCCTTTGGCAGAAGAAGCTCTGTTTATGCATGCTTATTCCCTTTTTCTAGATGCTCCTGATTTCAATTTGGATCAGCAGAGTAGCCAAGAGGCAGTAGCAGCAATTCAGCAGTTTGTGACGAGGTATCCCGGCTCGGATAGTTATGAGCGAGCTTTGGAAATGTTGACCGACTTAGAGAAGCGGTTTGAGCAAAAAGCCTACGAAGAGTCGATGATGTACTACCGTTTGAAAGACGGCTTATTTCCAGGAGACTTTCTGAGAGCATGCATTGTCAATTTTCAAAATTTCGCAAAGGATTATCCTGAAAGTGAATACAACGAAGAGTTGGCCTACAAACTGGTAGAGGTAAGTACAGAGTATGCTGTAAACAGTATTTTCTCCAAAAAAGAAGAGCGACTCAACGATGTGTTCCAATATTCGATGAATTTCTATCGAAGATATCCAGATAGTAATTTCACGGCAGAGGTGAAAGACTATGAAAATACAGCCCGTGAAGAGTTGAATAGTCACCTAAAGGTGAAAAGAGATATTGCGGAGCGATCCGAAAAAGCTGCTGACACTACCTCAGTCAGCGCAATAAAACCAACAGAAGAAATTAAACAACGATAAACATGGCAGTTAATCCATCAATCATTACCCGAGATTTGGACAAAGTATCCGAGGAGACCGGGAACATCTATGAGTCTATCCACTTGGTAGGTCAGCGTGCAAAGCAGATTTCCAATAACCTTAAAGAGGAATTGAATGGCAAGCTTTCTGAGTTTGCTTCTACAGTAGATAACCTTGAAGAAGTTTTCGAAAACAAGGAGCAAATCGAAATTTCCAAGTTTTATGAGCGTATGCCAAAACCATCTACTTTGGCAATGGAAGAATATCTGGATGGGAAATTATATCACAGATATCCTGAAGAAGAAACTGAATAATGAATCTCGAAGGAAAGCGAATACTTCTTGGAGTCACAGGTAGCATTGCTGCCTATAAGTCCGCTTTCTTGGTCAGATTATTAGTAAAGGCAGGAGCAGAGGTCCAAGTCATTATGACGGCCTCTGCTCTTGATTTTATAGGCCCTTTGACCCTAGCTACCCTTTCCAAACATCCAGTTTTACATACTTTCCAAAAAGATGAAACGGGCACTTGGAACAACCACGTGGAATTGGGACTTTGGGCAGACTTGATGATCATTGCGCCTCTTTCAGCCAATACCCTTGGGAAAATGGCAAATGGGCTTTGTGATAATCTACTTCTAGCTACCTACCTATCAGCAAGATGTCCGGTATGGGTAGCTCCTGCGATGGATCTAGATATGTATCAGCATCCATCCGTCAGAAAAAATCTAGCTACTATTCAAGGTTTTGGAAACCGACTACTGGATGCCGAAAGTGGAGAATTAGCTTCCGGGCTATCTGGCCAGGGTCGGATGATGGAGCCTGAAAAGATTCTAGAAGAAATACAGCGATTTTTTGAATCCAAAGGTGATTTTTCCGGTAAAAAGGTAGCCCTCACCATGGGACCGACTCTAGAAGCGATTGATCCTGTTCGCTTCATCAGCAATCATTCAAGCGGTAAAATGGGACTAGCACTCGCCGAGGCGTTCTTGGAAAGAGGTGCGGAGGTTTGGGTGATTTCAGGTCCTGTGGCTATTCCTGTGAATAAAGAGAAGTTTCACTGGAAAGATGTGGACAGTGCAGAGGAGATGTTTCATGCAGCCTCAGCTATTCATAGTCAGATGGACATCGTCGTGTTCACGGCTGCGGTGGCAGATTATGCACCGGCTACCGTCGCTACCGAAAAAATCAAGAAGGATGAGGATGCTATGCAGATTCGCCTGAAGAAGAATGTTGACATCGCGAAAGAGTTGGGAAGTAAAAAGCAGCCCAAACAATTTCATGTAGGCTTTGCGCTCGAAACAGAAAATGAAGAGTTTCATGCAAAGGAGAAGCTTCAGCGCAAGAATTTCGATCTAATTGTTCTCAACTCCATGAAAGAAAGTGGTGCAGGTTTTCGTTTGGATACCAATCGGGTGACTGTTTTCTCCAAAAATGGAGGTCAGTGGAAATCTCCACTCGCATCTAAGTCGGAAATCGCCCAATTGATCCTGGATCATATCAAGCGGGAGAGCAGTTGGACGCTGATCTGATTTTTTCTTTATTGTATGAGAATGACAAAAATAATCAGCTTTCTATCCTTGTTTCTGCTGGCCGGAATTGTAAATGCCCAAGAGCTCAACTTTACAGTCACGATCAACAGTGAGCGCTCCAATCTTCAGAATACGGATATTTTTAACCAAATGAAGGCTAGTTTTGAGCAGTTCCTTAATGGACGATCTTGGACCACTGACGAGTTTCGGCCGGAGGAGCGGATCAAAGGAAATTTGCTGATTACCATCAATGAGGCCACAACCGTAGGGTCATTTTCTGCAACAGTCCAAGTGCAAACCGTACGGCCGGTTTACGGAACCAATTATGAAAGTCTCCTTTTCAATTTTGCCGATCGAACTTGGAATTTTGAGTTTATCGAATCTCAACCCCTGGAGTTTAATCGCTTTACCTTCCTTAATAACATCTCTTCGCTTCTAGCTTACTATGCCAATATCGCTCTTGGTTTAGATTACGATAGTTTTCAGAATAAAGGCGGAGATCCCTTTTTTGCAGTTGCCAATGACATTGTAAATAATGCCCAACAATCCGGTCGCGCAGGCTGGGGCCAAAGTAACTCCGACCGGAGAAATCGATTTTGGTTGATTAATGATATTTATACATCTTCTGTTTACTCCTCGATTCGAGAGGCGTATTACCTCTATCATAGACAGGGATTGGATATTTTGCAGATAGACCCTGAGAAGGCCTACCAAAATATGCTTGAAGCAATTCGTTTGGTGGCAGAGGCCAATAAAGCACAGCCTAATGGAATCTTCACGATTTCTTTTATGGATGCCAAAGGAGATGAGATTGCACAGGTATTAAAGAATGCCCCTTTTGAGATACGGACAGAAGCAGTAGAATTGCTGCTGGAAGTGGATCCAAATAATGCGAGAAAGTACAACGAGCTGCTGAAAAGCTAAGCTTGATTTTTTAGCTTTGTACAAACGTAAAATCCATGCTCAAATCCCTCAGTATATCCAATTATGCACTGATTGATGATCTGAAAATGCAACCTGGAGCCGGTCTGAATATGATTACTGGCGAAACGGGTGCGGGAAAATCCATCATGCTTGGAGCTGTAGGATTGCTACTTGGAAAACGAGCCGATACCAAAGTGCTCCTTCATGAGGATAAAAAATGCATTGTGGAAGGCTGGTTTGAACTTGGATCTTACGGTTTGCAAGGATTTTTTGAAGATAATGATTTGGAGTACGAAGAGCCTTGTATCATTCGTAGAGAAATCAGCCCTTCCGGTAAATCAAGATCTTTTGTCAATGATACGCCTGTATTATTGGACGTGCTGAAAAGTCTTGGTGAAAAGCTGATGGATGTACATTCTCAGCATGATACCCTTTTGCTCGGAGACGGAGCCTATCAATTGGGCTTGGTCGATGCCTATTCTCAATCAAATCGGGAGTTGAGTGCTTATCAAGGAGCATACCATGACTTTCGAAAAGCAAAAAAACACTTAGACCAACTCAAGAAGAAAGCTTTGGAGCTTCAGAAAGAGGCTGATTTCAATCAATTCCAACTGGATGAATTAAGTGCCCTTTCGCTTCAGGAAGGGGAGCAGACAGAATTGGAATCCAAGCAAGAAATCCTCGAAAATGCTGAGGAGATCAAGCTTAAGATTCAGGAGGCTAGTGGTCTTTTTGCAGATGAGCAGTTTGGGATTTTGCAGGGGATGGGGCAAATACAGCAGAACTTGCAAAGTCTGGAGAGACTGGCCCATACTTTTGGGTCTATTCGAGAGCGATTTCAGTCTGCCTTGATTGAGGTTAAGGATATTTTGGCTACACTCGAGGAAGAGGATGGACAAATCGAAGTGGATTTTGAAAAACTGGAAGAAATCAGGGAGCGTCTGAGTAAAATCTACCAACTTCAAAAGAAGCATGGGGTGCTTACCGTCGAAGAACTGATCGAGATTGAGCAGCAGTTAGCCGATCAGGTATTCGAATTTCAGAACTTGGATGAAAGCTTGGAAAAAGCTGAAAAGGACTTTGCAGAAGCAGAAAAGGCAATGCAATCTTTTGGAGAAAAGCTCACTAAGAAGCGTATAAGTTGTTTCTCCGACTTTGAAAAATCCATGAAAAGCCTCTTGCAAGATTTGGGGATGGAAAATGCGCAAATCAATTTTCAGCGACAGGAAATTAGCCCAAGTAGTACGGGGCTAGATCAGATTGAAATCCTTTTCTCCGCCAATAAGGGAGGCACTTTGCAGGCACTTAAAAAGGTCGCTTCAGGAGGAGAGTTTTCACGTCTTCTATTTGCAATCAAATATTTAATGGCCGACAAAATGGCTTTGCCTACCTTGATTTTCGATGAAATTGATGCAGGGATTTCTGGAGAGGTAGCCCTACAGATGGTCAGAATGATGAAAGATATTTCAGCGAATCATCAGATTATTTGCATCACTCATCTCCCTCAGGTAGCTGCGAAAGGGGATATGCATTATTTTGTGTTCAAAGACAATTCAGCCTCCAAAACTATATCAAAAATCAAGCTTTTGGATGAGCAGGAGCGTATTCAGGAGCTAGCCAAAATGATAGCTGGAGCTCAGCCTTCAGAGAATGCTTTGCAAAGTGCACGTGAGCTTCTGGCGAATTGAGGGGCTTTACCCAATTTTTAGCTATTTTTGCTAAGAATTTTTGAAATCAACCCAATAGAAATATGCCAGAAAACTTGCTAAAAGGTAAAGTCGGAATCATTACCGGAGCCTTGGATGAAAATTCCATTGCTTGGAAGACCGCGCTAAAAGTTAAAGAACAAGGTGGAAAGTTTGTCCTAACTAATGCCCCTATCGCCATGCGGATGGGTGCCATCAAAGAACTTGCAGAAGAGTGTAATACCATTGTCATTCCCGCGGATGCTACGGTTTTGGACGATATTGAGAAGCTATACGCTGAGGCGAAAGAGTTCCTCGGAGGCGATTTTGACTTTTTGTTGCATTCCATCGGTATGTCACCAAATATCCGAAAAGGCCGCTCCTACGGAGACCTTAACTACGATTGGGCGATGAAGTCTTATGATGTCTCCGCAATTTCATTCCATAAGATGATGCAGGTGGCAGAGAAAATGGATATCATGAAAGAATGGGGTTCGATTGTAGGCCTTTCTTACATAGCCGCTCAGCAGGTTTATCCATTTTATACGGATATGGCTGATGCCAAAGCCTTGCTTGAAAGTATCGCTAGAGGCTATGGATATAGACTAGGTAAGCTGAAAAATGTACGGGTCAATACCATTTCTCAATCGCCGACCAAGACCACTGCCGGTACAGGTATTGGAGGATTTGATTCCTTTTTCAACTTTGCCGAAAAGATGTCTCCACTTGGAAATGCTTCAGCTGAAGCTTGTGCGGATTACATTGTCACGATGTTTTCGGATTTGACCAGAATGGTGACCATGCAAAACCTCTTCCATGATGGAGGATATTCTCACACAGGTATTTCAGAGGAAATTATGGAACAGTTTAAGGATCTATAGTTATTCTGATAAGAATTGTTTTAAAAGTCCGGCTTCTGTCGGACTTTTTTGTTTGCCTTGTCCAAAAGTCATTTTTCCCTTTTGTTTTTTCGGCTAACTTATAGACTTGAATTAACCACCTAACCCAGAAATCATGCGGAAAATTATTCTTGGGCTGATTCTTTCAGTCTTTTCGCTTCATGCCTTTGCTCAAATCATGCCTGCTCCTGACCGGGAGGAGGGTGATGGACCCTATGATAGATTGATCATTCGAGGAGTGACACTCATTGATGGGACCGGGGCGCCTCCTGTCGGCCCTGTTGATATCGTTGTGGAGAAAAACAGAATTACCCGCATTCAAACAGTGGGCTATCCCGGATTACCAATTTCTGAAGGCCGTAGACCCAAAGCAGACGAGAACACGCATGTTTTAGACTTGGAGGGGCATTATTTACTGCCAGGCTTTGTGGATATGCATGGACACATAGGAGGTACAGGTCAAGGAACTCCAGCTGAGTATGTATATAAGCTTTGGATGGCACATGGAGTTACCACAGTTCGTGATCCATCAGCCGGAAATGGCTTAGATTGGGTTTTAAGTGAAAAGAAACGATCGCTTTCCAATCAAATTACAGCTCCTAGACTTTTGGCCTATACTTCATTTGGGCAAGGTGCTGAAAGTCCCATTACTACAGCTGATCAGGCCAAAGCATGGGTCAATGAAAATAAAGCAAAGGGCGCTGATGGCATCAAGTTTTTTGGTGCAAAGCCCGAAGTGATGCAGGCGGCGATTTCCGAAAACAAGCGAATAGGTTTACGGTCAGCCATGCATCATCAGCAGCTGGACGTGGCTCGTTGGAATGTACTCCATTCTGCGCGGGCTGGGCTAACTTCCATGGAGCATTGGTACGGTCTTCCAGAAGCACTTTTTGAAGATCGAACGATTCAGGATTTCCGATTGGATTACAATTACCAGAATGAGCAGCATCGATTTGCAGAAGCTGGGAAACTTTGGAAGCAAGCGGCAAAGCCCTATTCAGAGCATTGGAATAAGGTGATGAATGAGCTTTTGGAGCTTGATTTCACGCTGGATCCGACCTTCAATATTTATGAGGCAAACCGGGACTTGATGCGGGCTCGCAGAGCAGAGTGGCATGACACCTACACCCTACCTTCCTTATGGCGTTTTTACTCGCCAAGTAGACAGTCGCATGGATCTTATTGGTTTGACTGGACTACAGAGGAGGAGCTGCTTTGGAAGGAGAATTACCGTCTTTGGATGACTTTTGTCAACGAGTATAAAAATCGTGGAGGAAGAGTGACTACCGGTTCTGATTCAGGGTTTATCTACCAATTGTATGGATTTGCCTATATCCGAGAGTTGGAATTGCTTCGTGAGGCAGGCTTTCATCCATTGGAAGTGATTCGCTCTGCAACGATGTATGGGGCAGAGGCTTTGGGAATGGACAAGGAGATTGGAACCGTAGAAGTAGGGAAACTGGCAGATTTTGTGATTTTGGAAGAAAACCCACTTCAAAACCTCAAGGTTCTTTATGGAACTGGTGCGATTCGAATAGATGAAAATAACCAACCCATCCGTGTTGGGGGCGTTAAATATACAGTTAAGGACGGGATCGTTTACGATGCAAAGCAGCTTTTGGCAGATGTCAAGGAAATTGTAGATCAGCATAAGGCTCGCGAAAATGCTCGAATCACTCAGCCGGGATTAGATTGGTAGATTTTCACCCTAAAAAGGATTCAAATGCCGCAAATCGAAGCAAATGGAATTAAGCTCTATTACATCGACAAAGGAGAAGGAAAGGAAACGGTAGTTTTCTCTCATGGACTACTTTGGAGTCATAAAATGTTTAATGCTCAGATCGATGAATTGGCGAAGTCTTACCGTGTCATTGCGTACGATCATCGAGGCCAAGGCCAAAGCGAGGTGAAGGAGCCATTTGACATGGAAACCGTAGCTGAAGATGCAGCGGCATTGATAGAAAAGCTCGATTTGGGCAAAGTACACTTTGTCGGACTATCAATGGGTGGATTTGTAGGAATGCGTTTGGCTGCTAGAAGGCCTGATTTGGTAAAGTCTTTGACCCTTTTAGAGACCTCTGCGAATAGTGAGCCGGTAGAGAACCTTCCCAAATACAAAACCTTAAACGGAATAGTCAAATGGCTTGGAGTGATTCCACCAGTCGCCAATAAGGTCATGCCTATAATGTTTGCTCAATCCTGGCTGAACAATAAATCGAATTCGGAAGCGATTAAGAAGTGGAAAAGGGAACTTAGGTCCAATAAGAAAACTATCACTGGACCGGTAGAGGGAGTAATTTACCGAAGAGGCGTGGAAGCTGAATTAGGTGCCATAAAATGTCCTACTATGATTGTGGTGGGTGATGAAGATGTTGCGACAAAACCCGAAAAGGCAAAATTCATCCAAATGGGAATTGCTGGATCGAGGCTTCATATGATTCCCGGTGCAGGTCATAGTTCCTGCATTGAGAAGCCTGAAGTAGTCAATCAGCTGTTGAAAGACTGGTTGAGCGAAAATGCATAAAAAAAAGCCCCGCGGGGCTTTTTTTAATCAAACTGAAAGACTCTTATATAGTCCACAATCATGTGTTGTGGAAATGTTGTGCTATTATCCGGAGATCCGGGCCAGTTTCCACCGACAGCCACATTCATGATGAAGAAGAAATTTCTTCTGAACTCATCTAGTTCGGCAGGAGTGGTATCGATCTCATGATATTTCACATCGTCGATAAACCAGCTAATATTATTTGAGGTCCATTCGATTGAGTAGACGTGGAACTTATCGGCTAGAGTACCTGAAGGAATCTTATAAGAACCGCCAAATTCCGCCCGACTCCCATTATTATCCCAGTGAACTGTTCCATGGACTGTGTTTTCCCTTCCTTGTCCACCGACCATCTCCATGATGTCAATCTCTCCACATCTTGGCCATCCTACTTCAGGGAAGTTTGATCCAAGCATCCAGAGAGCAGGCCATAAGCCTTGTCCTCGAGGATTAACAGCACGTATATCAACCCTCCCGTAACGGAATTGCTGTTTATTCATCGAGATAATGCGTGAGGAGGTATACTCACTTCCTTGAAAGGACTCTTTTTTGGCTGTGATAATTAAATGCCCCCTTTCAACGGAAGTATTTTGTGAGCGGTAGTATTGAAGTTCGTTATTTCCCCAGCCATTGTTGCCAGTTCCTATTTCATGGGACCAATTGGCTGCATCTAGGCTATTTCCTTCAAAATCATCTTCCCAAACTAGTGTCATCCCAGGATAGGAAGTAGGGGAGGTGGCTCCACCGTCAGGAATTGGAACTTCAGAGACGTTATTACCGGGGTTTGAACCTGTGGGATTGTCCGCAGTTTCCGAATCACAGGAAAATAAAACTCCAATTAGAAAAAATGCGGAAAGGGTTTGGCTTGTGTAGTTAAAGATAGTTTTCATACTATTTTGGGTTAAAGAAAAAAAAGGCATCTGGATATTACCTTCCAGATGCCACATTATTAGATTATGCTGAAATCAGCTTGAAAGTCCACCAGATACCGTCTTGGATTTCGATATGAAGTGTCATTCGCTTTACGCCATCTGTTTCGGTCAGGCTTACTACTTGGTAAGTCACGTCAGCCGGAACTGCTACTCCCGCTGTGCTCAACTCTGCTCCGTTGATTACTTTAGAAAGAGCCAGATGAGCTCCTTCTCCAATTAACTTTAAGGAGCTGCCATCGAAGGTGAAGGTGTAGTCTCCTGAGCCATCATGTGGTGCTACAGGAGCGCCACAACCGTCTGCAGCGACACCTTGCCAAGTTTCAAGCCAAGTCTGATCGCCTAGATCATAAGAGTAGGTGCCATCTTCAGCGAATGTGTAGATATCGTCAAAGAAGCAGGCTCTGGTAGTCACATCGTCTGCGGAGTTAGCAAAAAACTCGGTGCTTCCAGCTGAAGGACCTACACCAAAGGCTCCTGCTATTGGCTCCATTTTCCAATTTCCGAAAATAGACGCAGATTCACCTCCGCCATTGTCAATTTCACCAGAAATCAGTTTGAAGTCCCACCATACACCAGAACCAGCTTCGATTCTTAGCGTCATTCTGCGGGTATTTCCGTCTACAACTGGGTCAACAATGGTGTATGTAATTTGGTCAGGAATAGCTGCTCCCTGAGAAACTTCACCAGCATTGTTCACCTTAGGAAGACCTAGATAAGCACCTTCACCAATCACAGTCAAAGTGGATCCAGCATAAGTATATTGATAGGTGCCTCCAGCATAAGGAGCTACTGGAGTACCGCATCGGTCAGAGTCAACTCCTTGCCAAGTTTCCAACCAAGTTTGATCTCCAAGGTCAATAACGAATGATCCATCGGCTCCAAAAGTATATGTGTCGTCATAGAAACAAGCTCTTGTGGATACTCCTGCTCCGTCAATTGCGAACCACTCCGTGCTTCCAGGGCTTGGTCCCACTGCAAGAGAAGCTGCCACTGGCTCAACCACCCAAGTACCAGTGATATCAAAGTCTGGCTGTGCTGAGGCCACTTCAAATGTAACATTATCAGTTGCTGTATTTCCATTGGTATCTGAAACTACAACGTCAAAGTTGTAAGTACCAGCATCAAATCCACCCGGAACACTAATAGTAACTGTCTGCTGATCACCACTTAGCGCCTCTGATCCAGAAGTAACTGTGGCTCCTCCTGAAGTGATGGTGTAGTCAAGGGAGGCAAGGGAGCTAATGGCTCCGTCATCCGTACCGTCATCCAGAGTTACGGAAATTCTAAAATCTTCTCCTTCAGTCAATCCAGAGGTGATGGATCCCAGAGTGATTTTTGGAGGAGTGTCGATCACATCAATGTCTGCGAAACCGTTGTCGCAGGCCCAGCTTACTACGAGCAGGGAGAGCATTGTGATAATTTTGGGAAAATTGTTTTTCATGGGTATTAGTTTTTTTCCCTAATTTCTTAAACCGATTCGCAGACCCCAAATAAAGAGCTTCTACAACTATTCATCAAATGTAGAATTTGGCTACATCAAAAACACATCAAATATTGTAAAAAACCCTTATAAACTAGTTTAAATCAATGTTTTGATCTGAAATTCTTTTCACACTTCCGGTTTTTATTTTCTCAGGTCAAAGACTTTTGAAAAGGCTCAAACTCAAGAAATCCGCTTCAGTTAAGGAGTTTTTTTCGGAAGTATGATTTCCACTTTTTCGCTCATTTAAGATAATTTTTTTCCAATTCGGAAACCTTTTAATATATTTGTATGTATATACATTAAATTCAATTGTATAAAAATGGGGAAGTTAGAAGAAGCCATCCAGCAGAAAGATTTTATAGATCCTTATCATAAGGCTGTGGTCAATTTATTATTCACGCATAGTTATGTGGTGGGCTATCAAAATGCTCTTTTGAAACCCTATGATTTGTCTCCAGAGCAATACAATGTATTGAGAATACTGCGAGGTCAAAATGGGAATCCCACTACTGTATCCTCTATTCAGGAACGGATGCTTAATAAAATGTCCAATGCATCTCGTCTGGTAGAAAAGCTAAAGGCCAAAGGTTTGGTACTGCGTGAAGAATGTCCAACTGACAGAAGGCAAGTGGATGTGATGATTTCAGCTGAAGGACTGAAGTTGCTGGAGAAGTTGGAGACACGGATTCAGGATTCGAATAAATATTACATCAAGCTCAGCGAATCTGAGGTTAGAAACCTCAATATGCTGCTTGATAAACTGAGAGGCTAAAAAATTTACGTTTATCTATGTATAAACACTAATTGTAAAAACAAATAATATTTCATTTCACTTAAATCAATAAAAATTATGAGTACAGCAAAATGGGTAATTGACCCAACACATTCAGAGGTATCTTTCAAAGTAAAGCACCTAGTAATTTCCACCGTAACTGGATATTTTAAAAAGTTTGAGGGAGCCGCAGAAAGTGAGTCGGATGACTTTGATGGAGCTAGTGTTTCCTTCACTGCGGATATTGATAGCATTGATACCAATCAGGGCGACCGAGACAATCATTTGAAATCAGCTGATTTTTTTGATGCAGCTAATCATCCTAAGCTTTCTTTCTCTGGAAGAATTTCAAAGAATGGAGGGGACTATCAATTGGTAGGAGACCTAGAAATCCGTGGAACCAAGAAAGAGGTAACGCTTGATGTAGACTTTGGTGGAGTAGCTGGTGACCCCTATGGACAGACTAAGGCGGGCTTCGAAATTGAAGGAAAAATCAACCGGAAAGAATTTGGACTTACTTGGTCGGCAGTCACAGAGGCAGGCTCGGTAGTTGTTTCTGATCAGGTTCGTTTAATGCTAAGTGTACAGCTCGTAAAGCAAGCATAAAAGCCTCCGAGGTTTTGTTTTAAAACCCCGAAGGCTATCCTTTGGGGTTTTTTGTAAAATCTTATTCATCTAAAATTTCAATCTTATGACCACAAAGCCATTAATTTCCGGGATACACCATATCACAGCGATAGCTGGTAATCCTCAGCAAAATATTGATTTTTATACAGGAATCTTAGGATTAAGACTTGTAAAAAAGACCATCAATTTTGATGCGCCGGATGTCTACCATTTTTACTTTGGCGATGAGTTGGGTAGGCCAGGTACAGTATTTACCACCTTCCCATTCAAAGGTGCTCGGCGCGGGACTAAAGGAACTGGTGAGTTGACCTATACAGCCTTTTCCATTGGGAAAGATTCACTTGCTTACTGGAGAGACCGCCTGAAGAAATTTGGAGTTGCCGTTTCAGATGATTTGACTCGGTTTGGAGATTCCCTTATCCGATTTGAAGATCATGATGGGATGGGACTGGAGTTGATCGCGAGTGATCGAGATGATCGAAAAGGATGGCCACAGGGACATATACCTGCTGAGCATTCAATCAAGGGATTTTTTGGAGCAACTCTTTACTTACAAGCCAAGGAGCCCACTGAGAAGCTTTTGACAGAGCTGATGAATTATCATTTTGTTGGGCAAGAGGGCAATCGCTTTCGCTATGCCACAGCAGAAAAGCCGGGCGATATCGTGGATATCCTAGTTGATCCAAATGCCCGAAGAGGGATGCAAAGCGCCGGGACGGTTCATCATATTGCTTTCCGTACGGATAATGAAGCCACCCAACTGGAAGTGCAGCACTTATTGATGCAAAATGGTTTGGGTGTCACCGAGGTAAAGGATCGGAATTATTTTCGAAGCATCTATTTCCGTGAGCCGGGAGGTGTGTTGTTTGAAGTGGCTACCGACGAGCCTGGCTTCGCAATTGACGAGGAAGAAGCGCATTTGGGTGAATTGCTGAAGTTACCCGATTGGGCGGAATCATCTCGGGAAGGAATAGAAAAAGCACTTCCAAAAGTTGAAGTAAACCTATCAGACTATGAATAAGCTAATCAATGAAGGACAAAAGCCCCAAAAAGGAAAAAAAGCAGCAATCATGATTCATGGTAGAGGAGCTTCTGCAAAAAGTATCCTCTCTTTGAAATCGTATTTGAAGTTGGATGATTTTGCATTGATGGCTCCTCAAGCTCCAGGAGGAACTTGGTATCCCTACAGCTTTATGGCACCTGACCATTCCAATCAGCCGGCATTGGATCAATCCCTGAGTCAAATAAAAGAAGCTTTTGATAGTTTGCTCACAGAGGGGGTGGAGCCAAGCGATATTTTTCTGATCGGCTTTTCGCAAGGGGCTTGCCTGAGCTTGGAGTTTGCCGCCCGAAATGCCCAAAAGCTCGGTGGCGTAGTGGCCTTTACAGGAGGTCTGATTGGAGAGCAGATTATTAGGGATAATTATCAAGGAGACTTTGAGGGTACGCCGGTTTTGATTTCCGGTAGTCAGCAAGACATGCACGTGCCCCTAGAGCGGATGAAAGAGTCGGGAATACTTCTCACCAAGCAAGGTGCAAATGTCAAATTGTTGAGCTTTCCTGATTCGGCTCATACGATTCGACAGGAGGAGATCGACTGGGTCAACCAGCATATTTTGGGCTAAAGGATTCTCGGGAAGGTTTTGGTTTTTGTCAAAAGTTAAATTCATACTTTTGAGGATGCAGACCAAAGCCTTCTCCTACTTATTTTCTATCTCCTACTTTGGTGCCCGCTTCAAGGGCTGGGCTATCCAAAAAGGACAGCCAACCATTCAGGGTAAATTAGAGCGTGTGCTGAGATTCGTTTTGGGTCATGACGATTTCACCTTGTTGGGCGGAAGCCGGACAGACTCCGGGGTGAGTTGCAAGCAGGGGTACTTTCAGCTTTTTCTTTCTGATAAAAATGATTTTGCTGAGGAAACCATATCTGCCATCAATGAAAACCTAGGAGGAGAAATTCAGATTCAATTCATGGGGCCTGTTCGCCGGGATTTTAATTTGATCAAAGCCTCAAAAAGGAAGGTTTATCGCTATTTTTTCACTGACACCAGCGACACTCCCGCTTTGCATGCTGCTTGGCTTCAGCTAGTTTTCGAAAAGCTTGATTTGGGTAAAATGAATGAAGCCGCCAAAGTATTTGTAGGGAAACATGATTTCAGAGCTTTTTGCACTCCTTCGCATACCAAGACGGATTTCGAGCGGGAAATTTCACGCTGTCAGATTTTGCTGGCGGATGAGATTCCCTACAAAAATCTAGCTGATCCGGTGTACTATCTGGAAGTGGTTGGAACCGGCTTTTTGCATCATCAAGTCCGGAAAATGATGCGGGCCATTTGGTATGTAGGCTCAGGGCAATGGGATTTGTCCGAAATCGAAAATAGACTAAAGAGGCCTTCAGAAGATTGGAAAAAAATCCCACCTGCTCCTGCGACGGGTTTGGTTTTGTGGGATACGGTTTTAGAAGTTTAAATCTAAGAGTGCTAGAAATGCTTCAGGTTGGAAGGTTGTAAAGTTGGAGGTCTCAATCTTGCAACTTTACAACTTTCTTCACTTTCCAACCCAATTTTACCTACCTTTGCACTCCAAATTTGAAGCGAATTCTGTGAAAGCGAGAACATTAAAGAAAGACAAAGTCAATATCATCACCATGGGTTGCTCCAAAAACCTGGTGGATTCCGAGGTCCTTTTGACCCAACTGAAAGGCAACGGGATCAATGCCAGTCATGAGTCCAGTTCGGATGATAATAACATTGTCATTATCAATACCTGTGGGTTTATCGATAATGCCAAGCAAGAGTCCATCGATACCATTCTCCAATATGTGGATGCGAAGGAGCGAGGCTTGGTCGAAAAAGTCTACGTGACAGGCTGCCTTTCACAGCGCTATAAGGATGACCTGGAAAAGGAGATTCCTCAGGTGGATGCCTTTTTTGGAACGCGGGACTTGCCGGCAATTTTGAAAAAGTTTAAGGCGGACTACAAGCATGAGCTGGTAGGAGAGCGCTTATTGACACATAATGCGCATTATGCCTACATGAAGATCTCTGAAGGCTGTGATCGGCCTTGCTCCTTCTGTGCCATCCCGCTGATGCGAGGAGGACATGTATCCCGACCGATTGAGGAATTGGTCAAGGAAGCACAGCATAAAGCCGCTCAAGGAACCAAGGAGTTACTTTTGATCGCTCAAGATTCGACCTATTACGGATTAGATTTGTACAAAAAGCGGAATCTTGCCGAATTGCTGAGACAGCTTTCTGATGTGGAGGGAATCGATTGGATTCGTCTGCACTATGCTTATCCTACCGGCTTTCCGATGGATGTGATTGAAGTGATGAAGGAGCGATCCAATATTTGCAACTATTTGGACATTCCTTTGCAGCACGGTTCTACAGATGTGCTAAAGGCCATGCGTCGCGGTACCACACGTGAAAAACAAGAGGAATTGATCTATAGAATACGGGAAATGATTCCAAAAATTGCGATCCGGACTACCTTGATTGCAGGCCATCCGGGTGAGGGAGAAAAGGAATTCCAAGAGATGGTGGACTTTGTGGAGCGAATGAAATTTGAGCGATTGGGTGTATTTACTTATTCGCATGAAGAAAACACCCATGCATTTGGGATGGAGGACAGACTTTCACAGGAAGAAAAGCAGGAAAGAGCCAACCATTTGATGGAGGTTCAGGAGCAAATCTCCTATGACCTGAATCAGGAGAAAGTTGGGAAAACTTTCAAAGTGCTTATTGACAAAAAAGAAGGAGGGTATTTCGTGGGCCGAACAGAATTTGATTCCGTAGAGGTGGACAATGAAGTGCTGATCGATGCCTCCAAGTTCTACTGTCGTGTTGGTGATTTCGTAAATGCCAAAGTGACGGAGACTACGGAGTTTGATTTGTATGCGACTCTTGAAAGTTAAGGTTATGCTGCTTTTCCGAAAGCAGCATTTATTTTAACCAAAGAACATACTCCGATCACAATCGGAGAGGAAGCAGGTTAGCTAGAAAAAAAGCCCGGTAATTTTGATTCTACCGGGCTTAGTTTCTTACTTTTTCAAAGGGATTTTTAAACCAACTTGAAGGGTCTTCCTCGTTCTTCTTTCATCGAAAACTACTCCACCGGTTTGCCCGATGGTCGCTCTTTCATTTTTTGACAAAGAAGTCAAGGTCCGATCAAGCTGGAACTCAATACTGATTATTTTGTAGTCAAATCCAACTCCCACAGTTCCGTTGATATAGAACGGACTAAAGCTATCGATCAAGGCACTTTGAAATTCCTGAATGGCCTGAGTGGCATCCCTGTTTTCTTGCTCTGAAAAATTCGATTCATAAACCGATGAAATGCTGGGATTGGAATTAAAAGAGAAAGTTGGTGAAACACCGGCAAATAGCCGCAGGTATTCAAAAAACTCCAATCGATGACCGATTATCAGTGGGATTTCAACTGCATTAGTTCTAACTCGCATATAGTGCCCCAGAACATCCGGACTAGGTAGATTGGCGGGCATTTGATATCCGATATCATCCTGCAGGAAGTTGAGCCCCGAGGAGAGGTAAAAACCTTCGAAATTTCTTCTGATAAATACTTTAAATGAAGGCATAGTAAATCTATAGTCATCT